>WHTQ01000064.1 GCA_009377645.1 Micromonosporaceae bacterium
GAGACCGCGGCCGCTGGCAACCAGCGGTTGTACGGCGTCAACACTCCGGCCGAGGTCATCGACAAGTACCAGCCGGGCGGCATCATCTACTTCACCGCCGCCCGCGGCCCGGACAACGTACGGAACCCGCGGCAGATCGCCGGGTTGTCCAACGGGCTCCAGGCGGCGGCCACCGGCCTGCGGCAACCGATCCCGCTGCTCATCTCCACCGACCAGGAGGGCGGTGCCCTGGTCTTTCGGCTCGGAGCGCCGGCCACGGCGATGCCCGGCAAGATGGCCCTCGGCGCGGGACGATCGGCAGCGGACGCACACCGCTCGGCCGAGGTCATCGGCACCGAGCTGGCGGCCGTCGGGATCAACCAGAACTACGCACCCGTCGCCGACGTCAACGTCAACCCCGCGGGCAGACCGTCACGGTCCTGGAGACGGGTACGACATCCAGCCAGGCCAGGATCGATGAGGTGGTCGCGGAGGCCGCGGACCGCGACCTCGTGGTGGTGTCGACGATGAACGCGGCCAGTGTCGACGTAGACACCGGGCAGCCCACCGCGTCGGCGGCCGCTCAGCAGGCCCTAGTCTCGGCGCTGCTCGCGACGGGCAGGCCGGTCGTCATCTCGGGGATGCGCAACCCCTATGACATCTCGCATCTCACCGAGGCGCCGACCTACCTTGTGACCTACGGCTTCACAGCCGCCTCGATGGAGTCGTTGACCCGCGTGCTGTTCGGGGAGGTCGACCCGGTCGGCAAGCTCCCGGGTTCGAATCCCGGCACCTCCACGGACGACAAACGGCTGGTCACAGGCTTGTGGCCAGCCGCTGTCGTAGGATCGCAACCCTTGACGGGGTGGGGGTGCATGGACGGACTCAGACATGCAGGGTGGGCCGGTAGATGAGCTCTTGGATGTTGCCGTCGAGCGTCCGGCTCTCGATCAGCTCGAGGTCGAAGTCGGCCGCACCCTGGAAGATCGGGTCCACTCCGGTCTGACCGGTGATCACAGGGAAGAGCGTCACCTGGACGCGGTCGACCAGACCGGCGGCCATCAGCGCCCGGTTCAGCGACAGGCTGCCGTGCGAGCGCAACGGCACCTCGGACTCCTCCTTGAGCCGGGCGACGACGTCGACGGCGTCACCGCGCACGACGGTCGCGTCCGGCCAGTCGAGGGGTCCTTCCAGCGTCGTCGACACCACCGTTGCCGGCATGCTCCTCATCCGGGTGACCCATGGGTCACCCACCTCGGACTCCTCGGTGCTCGAGGCCAGCAGCCGCACGAATTGCCGATAGGTGCTGGCCCCGAAGACCATCCGCTGCTCCTCGCCGTACAAGGCGAGGCGGTGGTCGAGCAGCTCGGGGCCTTGCTTGCCCCAGTAGCCGCCCCAGTTGCCGCTGTGGGAGCCGTAGCCGTCGAGGCTGGAAAAGACGTCGAAGGTGTAGGTAGCGGTCATGATGCTCTCCTCGAGTACGGTTGATCGGGTGTGAGGATACAGACTGGAAACACGGCGAAACTCATCGCCGTTGGACTCCTGGAGTCCGGCGGGCGGGAAGAAGAGCGCGTAGACGCCGCCCACCGCAGCCAGCACCCCAACCAGCCCGCGCCGCGACCGCGGCGCCTCGGCCACCTCCTCGGCCACGCTCGCGCTCACCGGCCAGCCAGACTCGGCGGCAAGCCGCAGCCCGCGAGGGCCGCTACAGCTGTCCCCGGTACGCGAGGTTGTGGCGGGCCAGTGCCGGGTCGTCGCCCAGGTAGACGTGCTTGGACATGTCCGCCGAGTAGCGGCTGGCGGGCGGGGTGCGCCCCAGCGCCTCGGCCATCGCCCGGACGTGGTGCGGCGCGGCGCCGCAGCACAGGCCGAAGTACCGGACTCCCGCGGCGGCGGCCTCCGATGTGAACGCGCCGATCTCGAACCGGTTGCAGGTGAACGGGTCGAGCGCGGTCGGGAACGCCTGCCCGTCGGGCAGGCTGGGGTCGGTCAGGGACTGGAAGGTCGGCTGTGCCGGAGTCGTGCGGTACGGCACCGGCAGCGCGGCCACCGGGACGTCCACGGCGGCCAGCAGCGGCCCCAGCAGCGGGAGCATGGTGGCCGGCCCCCGCGAGCAGTTGAGGCCGACCACCTCCGCGCCGGCGCCCGCCAGCCGCCGAGCGGCCTCGGGCAGCGGCTGGCCGTCCCGGGTGGCGTCCTGCCGGTCGACCACGAGCGTGACCACCGCCGGCAGGCCGACGGCCCGGATCGCCGCCAGCGCGATCTCCGCCTCACCGAGGTAGCGCAGCGTCTCGGCGATCACGAAGTCGGCGCCGGCCTCCGCCGCCCACCCCACCTGCTCCTCGAACATCGCCCGCACCTGGTCGTGGGTCGCCGGGTCCGCCGGGTCGTAGACGTTGGTGTTGCAGACGTTGCCGGCCAGCAGCGCACCGTGCCGCGACGCGACGTCGGAGGCGAGCGCGAGCGCCTGCCGGTTCATCGGCTCCAGCCGGTCCTCCTTGCCGATCAGGCGCAGCTTCCCGCGGTGGGCATAGTAGGTGAACGCCTCGACGACGTCCGAGCCGGCGTGCACGAACTGCTCGTGCAGCGACGTCACCTGCTCGGGGTGATCGAGCACCACCTCCGGGACGAACGCGCCCGCCTGCAGGTACCCGCGCCGCTCCAGCTCGAACAGGTAGCCCTCCGCGCAGACGACCGGCCCGGCGGCCAGTCGTTCCATGAGACCCGGCATCCGGCTGTCCTTCCTTTCTATATCCCGGACTTTCTCAGCTCCAGGGGAATGGTGAGTTGCTGGTCGGGTGCAGCGCGCCGCGCTGGTAGCGGGCGAACCGGAACGGTTCGAGCAGGTCCTGTGGCTCGCCGAGCAGCTCGGCGGCCGCCAGGGCACCGACCCCGATCATCTTGTAGCCGTGGTTGGAGTCGGCGATCACGTAGGCGAAGTCACCGAACTGGTCGAAGACCGGGAAGCTGTCCGGCGTGAAGCAGCCGATCCCGCCGGACGGCTCGTCCGAGTAGAGGTGCCGCTTCCCCTCGAAGCCGGCGTGGCAGTGCGCTAGCCCGGCCGTCCAGAGCCGGGCGAACTCGGCCCCCGAGACGTAGGCTGCCTGCTCCGGGCCGTACGGGTCGACCGCGACCGCGTCGGCCGGCTCCGCCAGCCGGCGCGGCATGCTGCCGCCCTGGACCCCCCCGAAGTTGGCGTCGGGCTTGTAGTAGATCCCCCATGGCTGGTCGGTAACGAGCGCCCCGTCCTCGTCGTACAGCGGGGCGTCGGTGTCGACGTGGACCACCGGCGGCGGCCGCCCGCGGGCGTCGGTGAACGAGCCCGGGTCGACCTTGAGCGTGCCCTCCTGGACCAGCCAGTAGGTCCACATCGGTGCGTCGTGCAGCTGGCCGTCCGTGCCCCGCACCGCCACGGTCTCGGGCAGGCCGAGCATCGCCCACAGGTCCCGGCTCCACGGACCGGCCGCGACGACCAGCTGCTCGCACCAGATTGGCCCCTGGTCGGTGACGACCGTGCGGGTGTCCGGGTCGACCCCGGTCACCCGGACGCCGGGCCGGATCCGGACCCCCGCAGCCTCGGCTCTGGCGGCCAGCGCACGCAACGATGCCCGGTTGTTCGCGAAGCCGCCGCGATGCTCGTGCAGCACGCAGGTGATCCCCTCGGCCTGCCAGTCGGTGAACAGCTCCCGCAGGTACGCCCGCGACTCGGCCTCGCCCTCGACGAACGTCGACGGATAGCCGATCGCCTGCTGCTCGCGGAAGATCTGCCGGACATCGGCCCGCATCCCTTCCGGGCCGAGCTGCAGGTAGCCGACCGGGTGGTAGGAGAACGCCGCCGGGTCGGACTCCCAGACCGCGACCGAGTGGGCCATCAGCCGGCGCATCGCCGGCTGGAAGTAGTTGTTCCGGATCACGCCGCACGCGATCCCGGACGCGCCGGCGCCGACCCCGGTCTTGTCCAGGACGACGACGTCCGGCCGGTCCCCTCGCGCACGCAGCTCCCGCGCCAGGTGCCAGGCCGTCGACAGGCCGTGGACACCGGCGCCGACGACGACGAACCGGGCGGTACGCGGGGTCATGGCGGAACGGCACCCCAGAATCTTTGCCATTTAGGCAATGCTGTTTCACTTCTGACCCTCGGGACAGTAGCATGACGGCGTGACCGGGACGACCGCTCGACCAGTCGTGGTGCTCGAGCGGGCGTTGGCCATCCTGGACGTGCTGGCCGCGGCCGGGTCCGACCTCGGCACCAACGAGATCGCCCGGCGGGCCGGTGTCAACCCGAGCTCGGCCTCCCGGCTGCTCGCGACGCTGGCCCGGCATGAGCTGGTCCGGCGGGCGGCCGGCACCGGCCGCTACCACCTCGGCCTGCGACTCGTCGAGCTGGGCAGCTCGGCGCTGTCCCGGGTCGACCTGCGCGACCTCGCCCGCCCCCGGCTGACCGCGCTGATGGAGGCCACCGGCGAGACCGCCACGCTGTCGATTCCCGGCGACACCACCGCGATGACGCTGGACTTCGTGCAGAGCGTGTCCTCGGTGCGCAGCATCGCTGAGATCGGCCGCCCGAGCGTCCCGCACGCCACCGCCATCGGGAAGGTCTACCTGAGCTACGGCGGCCGGCTGCCGGGCGCGGAGCTGGCGGCCTGCACCCCGCGGACCATCACCGACCGGGCGGTCCTCGACAAGGCGCTCGCCGAGATCCGGGAGCGGGGCTGGGCCGAAGCCCTCGAAGAGCGCGAGGTCGGGCTGCACGCCATCGCGGCACCGGTGCTCGACGCCAACGCCGACCTGGTGGCGATCCTCGGGCTGCAGGGACCGTCCTGGCGGTTCGACGTGCGCGCGATGCGGGCCGCGGCGCCGCGCCTGATCGAGCACGCCTCCGCACTGTGGCGGGGGCCGGGCAGGTGAAGCTCCGCAGATCGCTGCCGCGGCCGGCCCGCTACTCCGGGTTCGGCCTGCTCCGGCACGCCCTGGGCGGCGCCCCCTGGCCGCCGGTCTGGCGCCGGCACGACCTGCGGGACCGGTACGACGTGGTGGTGATCGGTGGTGGCGTGCACGGACTGGCCACGGCGTACTACCTGGCCGCGAACCATGGTGTGAACAACGTCGCCGTGCTGGAGCGCGGCTATCTCGGTGGCGGCGCGTCCGGACGCAACACCGCGATCATCCGCTCCAACTACCTGACGCCGGAAGGCGTCGCGTTCTACCACCGGTCGGTGCGGCTGTACGAGTCGCTGGCGGCCGACCTCAACTTCAACGTGATGTTCTCGCAGCGGGGCCACCTGACCCTCGCCCACACCGACTCCGCACTGCGCACGATGCGGTGGCGGGCCGAGGTGAACAAGCTGCAGGGGGTCGACTCGTCGCTGGTCGGGCGGTCCGAGATCGGATCGCTCGTCCCGCACCTGGACGTCTCGGACCGGCCCCGGTTCCCGATCCTCGGCGGGTTGTGGCACCCGCCCGGCGGGATCGTCCGGCACGACGCCGTCGTCTGGGGGTACGCCCGCGGCGCGGACGCGGCCGGCGTCCACCTGCACCAGGACACCGAGGTGGTGGGCATCGACGTGACCGGCGGCCGGGTCCAGGGGGTGCGGACCAACCGCGGCCGGATCGCCGCACCGGCCGTCGTGGCGTGCACCGCCGGCTGGGCCAGCACGGTGTGTGACCTGGCCGGGGTGGCGCTGCCGATCACTACGTTCCCGCTGCAGGCGGCCGTCACCGAGCCGGTCCGGCCGTTCCTGGATACCGTCGTCGTGTCCGGGACCCGGCACGTCTACGTCAGCCAGACCGACCGGGGCGAGCTCGTCTTCGGAGCGGCGGTCGACCCGTTCCCGTCCTACTCGAGCCGCGGGTCGCTGGAGTTCACCGAGGGCGTGGCGGCCCACGTACTCGAGCTGATGCCGGCGCTGGCGCCGGTCCGGATCCTGCGGCAGTGGGCCGGGCTGTGCGACATGACGCCCGACTTCTCGCCGGTGATGGGACCGACTCCGGTGGAGGGCTTCTACGTCGATGTCGGCTGGGGCACCTACGGCTTCAAGGCCGGGCCGGTGGCCGGCGAGACGATGGCGTCGCTGGTCGCGACCGGCAAGACTCCGGACCTGATCGCGCCGTTCGACCTGGCCCGGTTCACCGACGGCCGGCTGGTCGGCGAGCGCGGCGCCGCGGCGGTGGGGCACTAGGTGGTGCGTTAGATGGTGCTTCTTCCCTGCCCCCACTGCGGTCCCCGGGACGCCGCGGAGTTCGGCTACGTCGGCGAGCGGGCGGCCCGGCCGGATCCGGGCGCCGCCACCCCGCAGCAGTGGCGCGGCTATCTCTATCTGCGGCGCAACCCGGCGGGCTGGGCGGACGAGCTGTGGTTGCACCGGGCGGGCTGCGGGCGGTATCTGGCGATGTCTCGCCACACCGTCACCGGCGACATCCGCGCCGTCCGCGACGCGGCCACCGGAGGAGCTGACTGATGCGCCTGGACGGGCAGCCCGGTGAGGTCATCCACCGCGGTACGCCGCTCACGTTCACGTGGAACGGCCGGCCGTATCCCGCTTTCGCTGGCGACACGATCGGGTCCGCGCTGGCGGCGGCCGGCGAGCGGGTGTTCTCACGCAGCCTGAAGTACCACCGCCCGCGGGGCCTGCTCACCGCGGACGGGAACGACCCGGGCTGCTTGGTGCAAGTGGACGGTGAGCCGAACGTCCGCGGCGCGCACCGGCGGGTGTCGGCGGGGATGGCCGTGACCGCACAAGGAGTCTGGCCGTCGCTGCGGTTCGACCTGAAGGCGCTGAACCGGCTCGCCGGCCCGGCCCTGTCGACCGGCTTCTACTACAAGACGTTCATCCGGCCCCGCCGGCTCTGGCCGTACTACGAGCGGGTGCTGCGCCGGTTCTCGCCCGGCGGGCGGGTGCCGTCGCCGTCGTCGCCGGCCGGCCGGTACGAGCACCGGTACGCCCACCCGGACGTGCTGGTCGCCGGCGGCGGCCCGGCCGGGATGGCGGCGGCTCTGGCGGCGGCGGAGGCCGGTGCCCGGGTGATGCTGGTGGACGACCAGCCCGCGCTCGGCGGCCACCTGCGGTGGGGCGGGCCGGACGGTCTCGCCGCACTCGCCCAGCTGCGCGCGGCAGTCGCGGCCGCCGGCGGCATCGAGGTGCTCACCGACTCGGTCGTCACTGGACAGTACGAAGGCGGGCTGGTGGCGGTCGTCCAGCATGGACTGCCCGGCCTGACCGAGCGGCTGGTCAAGGCCCGACCCCGACAGCTCGTCGCCGCCGCCGGGCTGATCGAGCGCCCGTACGTGATCGCCGGCAACGACCTGCCCGGGGTCATGCTGTCCACCGCCGTGCGCCGCCTGATCAACCTGTACGCGGTGCGGCCGGGCGCCCGCGCGGTGGTGTTCACGGCCAACGACGACGGTACGGCGGCCGCCGCGGACCTGGCGCGGGCCGGGGTGGACGTCCGCCGAGTGGTCGACGCTCGGGACGGCGGTGACATCGTCCGGGTGCGGGGCCGGGGCGGTGTCCGGGCCGTCGAGTGCGGGGACGGCAGCGTGGTCCGGTGCGACCTGCTGGTGACCGCGGTCGGCTGGACGGCGCCGACCGGGCTGCTTACGATGACCGGGGGCCGCGCGGCGTACCGGGCTGGCGCCGCCCGGTTCGTCCCCACCGAGCTGCCGGATGGCGTGCTCGCCACCGGCGGGCTGGTCGGCGACGGGACGCTGGCGGAGCTGATCGGCCACGGGCGAGCGGTCGGCCAGGCGGCTGCCCGGCGGGCCGGCCGCACCGCCCCCGCCAGCCCGGTCCCCGACCTGGTGCCGGCGCCGCATCCCGAGCTGTTCGCCGGGCGTACCAACGGGTTCGTCGACTTCACCGAGGACGTGTCCACGAAGGATCTCGCAGCCGCGGTCGCGGAGGGCTACGACTCGATCGAGCTGGTCAAGCGGTACACGACCGCCACCATGGGGCCGACCCAGGGCAAGCTCGAGGCCGTCAACACGATCGCGGTGGTCGCCGCCGCGACCGGCCGCGGCATCCCGGAGACCGGGACCACCACGGCCCGGCCGCCGTACGCGCCGGTCAGCCTCGGCGCCCTGGCCGGGCGCAACTACCAGCCGGTCCGCCGGTCGCCGATGCACGACTGGCATGTCGCGCACGGCGCCACCCCGCTGGTGGCCGGCGCCTGGATCCGGCCCGACCACTACGGCGACCCGGCCGGCGAGGTGCGCGCCGTCCGGCAGGGCGTCGGCATCATCGACGTCACCCCGCTGGGAAAGTTCGAGCTGCGCGGGCCGCACATACCCGATCTGCTGGAGCTGCTGTACGTCAACCGTTGGCGGAAGCTGGCGGTCGGAGCGGTCCGGTACGGCGTGATGTGCACCGAGGACGGAGTGGTCTTCGACGACGGGGTGACCGGCCGGCTGGGGGAGCACCGGTACCTGCTGACCGCCACCTCCTCCGGCGCCGAGGCGGTCGGGGAGTGGCTGGAGCGGTGGCTGCAGACCGAGCGGGCGCACTGGCGGGTGCACGTGGTGCCGATGACCGACGCGTACGCGAGCATCAACGTGGCCGGGCCCCGGTCCCGGGAGCTGGTCCGGCGGTTGACGACCGGCATCGACCTGTCGCCGGAGGCGTTTCCGTATATGCGGGTCCGGCTCGGCGAGGTGGCCGGTGTGCCCGACTGTGTCGTGTGGCGGATCGGGTTCACCGGCGAGCTCAGCTATGAGCTGCACGTGCCCGCGGGCAACGGGCTGCGGGTCTGGGAGGCGCTGCTGGCCACCGGCGTCGACCTCGGGGTCCGCCCGTTCGGGGTGGAGGCGCAGCGGATCCTGCGCCTGGAGAAGGGACACCTGGTGGTCGGGCAGGATACGGACGGGCTGACCCAGGCGTACAGCGCCGGGTTGGACTGGGCGATCAAGATGGACAAGGACGACTTCGTCGGCAAGCCGGAGCTGGCCTGGCAGCGGGTCCGGGACGGCCAGGTGGTGCTGGTCGGCCTGCAGCCGGCCGATCCCGAGCTGGTGCCACCCGAGTCGAGCCAGCTCGTCGAGGGCGACCGCCGGATCGTCGGCCGGATCACCTCCAGCCGGTTCTCACCCACCCTGGACCGATCCATCGCGCTCGGGTTCGTCGCTCCCGATCTGGCCGAACCGGGCACGGTCGTAACGATGCTCCTGCCGGACGGCCGCCGGCTGCCCGCCCGGGTGATGCCCCAGCTGGCGCACGTCGACCCCGAGGGGAAGCGGCTGCATGGCTGAGGTCTCGGTTGAGGTCAGCGCCACCGACTGCACCGACCTGGCGAAGGTGCTCGTCCGGGCCGATCCGGGTGGTGCGCTCGCCGCCGCCCTGGATGTGCCGTTCGGGCGCGCAGTCCGGGACGGCAACGACGCGCTGGTGGTGCGCACGGCCCCGGACGCATGGCTGTTGCTGGCAGCGGCCGACCTGGCCACCCCGCTGGTACGGCGGGTCGAGGCACTCGGTGCCGGTGAGTTCGCCAGCGTCGTGGACGTCACGCACGGCCACGCGCTCGCCCGGCTCACCGGCACCACGGCCGCGGTCGTGCTGGCGAAGCTGTGCGCGATCGACCTGGCCGACCCGGCGACGCCGGACGGGAACACGTTCCGCAGCCTGGTCGCCGGGGTGGCCGTCACCGTGGTCCGCGACGATGCCAGGCCCGGCCGCTTGACCGCGGGCTCCGCTGGCGCTACGCCCGCTGGCGGCCGGGATGCCAGGCCCGGCCGCTTGACCGTGTCCCCCACGGCGTCGCTGGCTTCGCTTGACCGCTCCGACGCGCTGGGCTCCGCTGGCGCTACGCCCGCTGGCGGCCGGGATGCCGAGCGTGAGCGCTCCTACCTGCTGCTCTGTGACCGCTCGTACCGCCAGTACCTGCGGGACGTCCTGACCGACGCCGGCGAGGAGTTCGGTCTGGCGTGGACTTAGCCGCGCCGCCGGGTCCATACTCGCAGTGCGGGCCCGGGGGGCCGAGAGGAGGTGCGCCGGCATGCGGATCACGCTGGCACAGGTCGACTCGGCGCTCGGTGACATCGACGCCAACGTCGAGCACGCCGCCAAGGTCATCGGCCAGGCGGTCCGGGACGGCAGCGACCTGGTCGTCTTCCCAGAGCTGCACCTGTCCGGCTACGCGATCGGCGAGGTCGAGTCCGACCTCGCCCTGCGGCCCGACGACGAGCGGCTGGAGTGGCTGGCCGCGCAGGCCGGCAGCGCCGGCGTCGTGCTCGCCTTCCCGGAGGCCGGACCCGGCGGGATGCACACCTACAACAGCGCCGCCTACTACCAGGCCGGCCGGCTGGTGCACGTGCACCGCAAGCTCTACCTCCCCAACTACCTCAGCTTCGAGGAGCGAAAGCACTTCACACCGGGACAGTCGATGCGGGCTTTCGACACCGGCCACGCCGGCCGGATGGCGCTCCTGGTCTGCAACGACGCGTGGCAGCCGCAGCTCGCGTTTCTCGCCACTCAGGACGGCGCCCAGATCCTGCTCATGCCGGTCACCAGCGCGCAGAGCGGCTTCCCCGAGCGGTACGACTCGCAGGGGTACTGGCGCGGGATCACCCGGTTCTACGGGCGGATGTGCCAGCTATTCGTCGTGTTCGCCAACCGGGTCGGCACCGAGGCAGGCCTGCGCTTCTGGGGCGGCTCGCACGTCATCGACCCGTGGGGCAACGTCGTCTCCGAGGCTCCCGAGGATGAGGAGCACCTGCTCACGGTCGACATCAACCTGACTGACGTCCGCCGCCGGCGGCGCGACATCCCGCTGGTGAAGGAAGCCCGGCTGGGGCTGGTCCACCGGGAGGTCCGCCGGCTGCTCGACGATGGCGGGGACCTCTGACGCCCGGCGACGTCTCTACCGTTGCCCAAATCGGCACGATCTTGTATCAATCGCATAACCGTGTCCCGCGCGGTCGCCCGGAACCGACCCGTCCGGGTTAATCTGTGCCAACTCCAGGTCGACGGCGAAGGGGAGTTTCTGGATGGAGTTCCTCGAGTACCTCGCGGACAACACCGAGGATCTGCTCCAGCTGACCTATGAGCACATCGTGATCACCGTGACGGCCGTCGGCACCGCCACCCTGATCGGCATGCTGCTGGGCATCCTCACGTACCGGACAGGGCGGCCGCGCGAGCTCTCGCTCGCGGTCACCGGCACGTTTCTGACCATCCCCTCGCTCGCGCTGTACGGCATCCTCGCCGCCTGGCCGCAGTTCGGCCTCGGGCTCGGTGCCACCTCGGTGCTCGTCGCACTCACCCTGTACGGGCTGCTGCCGATCGTCCGCAACACGATCGTCGGCCTCCGCGAGGTCGACCCGGCCATCGTCGAGTCTGCGCAGGGGATGGGGATGGGCCGGATCAAGCGGTTGCTGCGGATCGAGCTCCCGCTGGCCTGGCCGGTAATCCTGACCGGCATGCGGGTGTCGACCCTGCTGCTGCTCGGGATCGCCACCCTCGGTGCCTACATCCGGGGGCCCGGCCTGGGGAACGACATCTTCGCCGGGCTGGCCCGGATCGGGACGCCCGACGCGGTCAACCTGGTGCTCGGCGGGATGCTCGGCGTGCTCGTCCTTGCGGTCGGTTTCGACCTGCTCTATGTTCTGATCAACCGACTCACCACCTCGCGAGGGCTGCGATGAACGCGACTGCTAGCGACCACACCGGAAGGGTCAAGATCCGGCTCGAGAACCTGGTCAAGACGTTTCCCGGACAGGCCGAGTCCGCCGTCGACAACCTCTCGCTGGACATCCCCGAGGGTGAGATCGTGATCCTGGTCGGCCCCTCCGGCTGCGGGAAGACCACGACGATGAAGCTCATCAACCGGCTGATCGAGCCGACCTCCGGGCGGATCTTCCTCGAGGACGAGGACGTCACGCACGTCAACCCGGATCGCCTCCGCCGCCGGATGGGCTATGTCATCCAGCAGATCGGGCTGTTCCCGCACATGACCATCGCCGAGAACATCGCGACCGTGCCCAAGCTGCTCGGCTGGGACCGCCGGCGGATCGCCGCCCGGGTGGACGAGCTGCTGGAGACCGTCGGCATGGATCCGGCGACCTATCGCCACCGCCATCCCAAGGAGCTGTCCGGGGGTCAGCGACAGCGGGTCGGGGTCGCCCGCGCGATGAGCGCGGACCCGGACGTCATGCTGATGGACGAGCCGTTCGGCGCGATCGACCCGATCACCAGGGACCGGCTCCAGAACGAGTTCCTGCGGCTGCAGAGCGAGATCAAGAAGACCATCATCTTCGTCACGCACGACATCGAAGAGGCGATCAAGATGGGCGACCGGATCGCGATCCTGCGGGAGCATTCACACGTCGCGCAGTACGACACTCCAGAGCGGATTCTGGTCGACCCGGCGGACGACTTCGTCGCCGACTTCATCGGCCGGGGCGCCGCCCTGAAGCGCTGCGGGCTGAGCCGGGTATCCGAGGTTGAGCTGACGGAGTGGCCGACCGTGCCGGACGGCACCAACCGGGACCAGGTCCGCCAGGCGATCGCGCGCAGTGACAAGGGTGGCGCACTGGTGCTGGATGCGCAGCGCCGCCCCCAGCGATGGGTCAGCGCGGAACACCTGAGCCGCCCGGACAACCTGCCACTGAGCCAGATCGGGCTGCCCGCCGACGCGCTGGTCCAGCCACACTCCACACTCAGCGACGCGCTCAACGAGATGCTGACCGCCCGGTACGCATCAGCGATCGTGGTCGACGGGTCGGGCGGCTATCTCGGAGTCGTGGACATCGAGACCATCAACGAGGCGGTCCGGGGGATGCGGCAGGCCGAGCGCGGGCGCCTCCGCGAGCCGCTGTCGGCCGACCAGCCGACCCCGGCCGGCGCCGAGGAAGCCACGGCGTAGCCATGGCCGTCACCGAGGTACGCGAGGGCCTGGACACCGGTGCGGTGCAGGAGACGGTGCCGCGCCGATCGCTGGGGCGGCGGTCGGTCGCCGGCTACCTGTTCATGCCGGCGCTGCTGGCCGCGGTCCTGCTGGTGCTGTGGCAGTGGGTGAGTGCTCAGCAGCTGGACAGCCGGGAGCAGGAACGCCTGAACTGGGACACCATCGTCACCGCCACGATCGAACACCTGCAGCTGACCGCGGTCGCGACCGTCATCGTGGTGGCTATCGCGGTGCCGCTAGGGATCCTGCTGACCCGTCCGTTCCTCGGCGCGATCACCCGGCCGACCATCGGCGTGTTCAACGTCGGCATGGCGCTGCCCTCGATCGGAATCCTGGTGTTGCTGGCGATCGTCTGGGACATCGGCTTCTGGCCGGTGATCGTCGCGTTGGTCATCTACACCGTGCTGCCGGTGCTGCGCAACACCATGGTGGGGCTGCAACAGGTGGACCGCGCGGTGATCGAGTCCGCGCGCGGCATGGGGATGACCAAGCGAGGCGTGCTCTTCCGGATCGAGCTGCGGCTGGCCGTACCGGTCATGATGGCCGGCATCCGCACCGCGCTGGTCATCATGGTGGGGACGGCGGCGCTGGCCACCTTCGTCGCGGCCGGCGGGTTGGGTGGCCTGATCGTTGCGGGCATCAACGGCGGCCGGCCCACCATCACCATCACGGGCGCCGTGCTGATCGCCACGCTGGCGGTGCTCATCGACTATCTCGCCGGCATCGCCGAGGATCTGTTGCGCCCGAAGGGAACCTGACACGGAGGCGAGGAGACATGCACATCGTACGAGCCACATCCATCCGACTGGTCGCGCTGCTCGGCGCGCTGTCGGTCACCGTCACGGGTTGCAGTGTGTTCGGGGGAGGTGATGACGACTCGATCTCGGTAGGATCCAAGGAGTTCAACGAACAGCTGCTGCTGGGCCAGATCGCGATCGTCGCGCTCGAGGACGCCGGGTTCGATGTCAGCGACGAGACCGGCATCCAGGGCACGAATAACGTCCGCGCCTCGCTTGAGTCGGGTGAGATCGACCTGTACTGGGAGTACACCGGCACCGGTTGGAACGAGATCCTCGGGCATGAGGTGGCGGACGCGTCGACCGACCCGGCAGAGCTCGCCGAGGCGGTGGCGGCCGAGGATCTGGCGAACGGGATCGTGTGGCTCGACCGGGCAGAGGCGAACAACACGTACGCCATCGCCGCGGCGACCGACACCGCGACCGCGCTGGGGATCACCACCATGTCCGACTACGCCGAGCTGGCCAACCAGGACCCGGATGCGGCGTCGCTGTGTGCGGCCGAAGAGTTCCTGGATCGTGTGGACGGTTGGCCGGCGGTGGAAAGCACCTACGGCTTCGAGCTGCCGGACGGTGCGGTGTCCGAGATGGAACTCAACGTCATCTACACGCGGCTGCCCCAGGCGGATCCGTGCAACTTCGGCGAGGTGTTCGCCACCGATGGCCGGATCGGGGGCAACGACCTGGTCGTCATCGAGGACGACCAGAGCGTGTTCGTCGCCTACAACATCTCCATGACCGTGCGCGAGGACGTGCTCGAGGAGTTCCCCGAGATCGCGGAGGTCATGAACCCGATCCTCGCACTGCTCACCAACGAGAAGATGCTGGAGCTGAACACCAGGGTCGACGTCGCGACTGAGGACCCGGAAGATGTGGCCAGGGACTTTCTCCAACAGGAGGGCCTGATCGAAGGCTGACCCAGGTTCGCCCGACGGCGGCGAGGGGCGAGGGGTCTCGTACGCGGTCCACGTCTCTGTGGATGTAGCCCACGTTCACAGAGATGTGGTCGCACTAGTTGCTGCGGAGGCTGTCGACGGTGCTTGCGATGCGGCGGGAACCCCGACCTCCCTCGGCCGCTCGTCCCGCTCGACGGTCACGGTCACCGCCTCACCACCGACCACGCCGGCTGCTTCGGCGTTCGCCTTCTTCAACGGGACGTAGTACTCGCCGCCGTAGACCGCGACGGTCGATCGGTAGCTGAATCCGTTGACCGTGACGAGCACCGGTGGCTTGGCCTGGCCGAAGATCTCCCGCACGTCAAACGGGATCTTGGGCCCGCCGGCCGAGCCCGCCATGGTGACCTCGAACCTCAGCGGCCGCATGAAGGTCATCCTAACTCTCGGTCATCATCCCGACCGCCGGGCTCGACGTGGTGGGCGATCGGTCTACCGGGACCAGCTGGCGGCGATCTCGGCGACCGGGGCGACGGTGGCGTACCGGTGCGCGGCGGTGGCCAGGG
Organism: Micromonosporaceae bacterium; assembly: GCA_009377645.1. Lineage (GTDB taxonomy): Bacteria > Actinomycetota > Actinomycetes > Mycobacteriales > Micromonosporaceae > Natronosporangium. The sequence continues at coordinate 15,130 of WHTQ01000064.1, forward strand.
TGGCCTCGTGCAGCGCCGGATCCCAGGAAGCGCAGGCGTCCCGCGGGTAGATGACGTAGTAGTCGTGGCTGAACGCCTCCCGGGCGGTGGCTTCCACACAGGCGTTGGTGGACACACCGGCGCAGATGACCGTCTCCACTCCGGCACTGCGCAGCAGCAGGTCCAGGTTGGTGCCGGCGAAGCCGCTGTACCGGAACTTCCCGACGGTCAGGTCGCCCGGTTCCGGGGCCAGCTCGTCGATCACCTGCGCACCCCACGATCCGGCCAGGCAGAGATCCTCCACAGAGTACGTCGCCCGCTCGCGCGCCGCCAGCCACGGGCCGGACGCGCCGGCCCGGTCGGGCAGCGTGGTGTGGTTGACGTAGACCACCCGTACGCCCGCTGCCCGGGCCGCGCGCAGCAGCCGTTGCTGCGGGCCGATCGCGGCGCGCGCGAACTCGATCGGGCGGGCCGCCCGCAGCGCCGCCTTGCCGGCCGGGTCGACCAGGTCGTTGACCATGTCGATCAGCAGCACCGCGGTGTGCGGCGGCGCGACTTTGTCGGCGAGCGTCCGCCGGATCACCGGACCGTTCGGCATGGTCAGTCCCGGAACCCGCTCAGCAGGGTGCTCGGCGCGAACAGCTCGACCGGGTCGACCAGCCGTCCACTCAGGCCCTGTTCATGGGAGTAGCGGCAGGCGGTCGCCAGCGTGGTGCGGTTGGCTTCCAGCCCGTACGGCCACAGGTCGTCGCCGAAGACCTCCCGGGCCTGCGCCAGCCGGTGCAGGAAGAACGGCAGCGCGACCGGGGAGTGGCCGCCGACCCCGGCCATCCGGTCCAGGCACAGGTCCTTGGCCCGGGTGAACGCCTTCACCAGGCTGGTCGCCACCCACGGGTGTCGCTCGTAGACCGAGCGGCGCAGCACCACCAGGTGCATGATCGGGTAGACGCCGGTGCGCCGGAAGTAGTCCAGCTCGGCGTCTTCCGGCTGCGGGTACAGCGGCCGGATCACCTCCCCGCCCAGCAGCCGGGACGGGTACGGGCTCAGGGCGGCCTGCACGTCACCGGCGGCCAGCAGCTCGTCCACGGTGCGCTCCCGCTCCACCTCCAGCCGGATGTCCGCCGGCAGGGACAACGGCTCCCGCTCCACCCGCCCGGCCGTGTACTGCCCGGCCTGCACCCAGGTGATGTCCCGCGCCGCGATCCCGTGCTCGTCGCCGAGCAGCCCGCGCATGAACAGCACCGCGGTCATGTGGTACTCCGGCACCGCTACCCGGGCACCGAGAAGCGCCGCGGCACCGGCCACCTCCCGCCGCACCACGATCCCGGAGTGGCGGAACACCCGGGAGGTGAACACCGGCAGGCCGACGTACTGGTCGTCGCCCCGGGCCATCCGCATGATGAACCCGGACAGGGACATCTCGGAGACGTCGAACTCGCCGCTCTGGGTGAGCCGCCAGAAGGTCTCGGCCGGGGACAGCCGCAGCCCGACCAGGTCCACGCCCTCGACCGGCACCTCCCCGGACATGACCGGCTCGGTGCGGTCGTACCGGCCACAGGCGAACGACAGGGTCAGCGCCATCTTCCAGCCTCTCTCATCGATCCAGCCGTTTCTCGAGTGTCCACAGTCCGAATGAGACCCCAAAGGTGATCACCAGCAGGGTGAGCACGGTGGCGAACACGTGGTCGTAGTCGCCGACGTTGTAGCTCTGCGACAGCGACCGGCCGAGCCCGACGTCGGAGGCGAAGAACTCGGCCAGCACCACCCCCAGCACGGCGAAGCTGGTGGCGACCCGGACCGCGGTCACCACCGCCCGGGCGGTGGCCGGCAGCAGCACCTTGAACAGGTACTGCCGGCGGGTGGCCAGCAGGGACCGGGCCAGCTTGGTGTAGACGGCGGGGGTGGCGGCGATCGCCGCGGCCACCATGATCATGGTGGGGAAGGTCGACGACACCACTCCCATGAACACTTTGGACGGAGTTCCGATCGTCAGAAACGGGATCACCAGCGGGTACAGCAGGATCTTCGGGATCGCGTACAGGGTCATCACGAACGACTGGAAGGTGGCCCGGGCGAGGGCGGAGACGCCCAGCACGAAGCCACCGAGGATCCCGATCGCCACCCCGATCCCAAGGCCGGCCACGATCCGCCAGAACGTGACCTGGGCGGAGTAGAGGTAGTCCCGGTCGGTCCACTCCTGCGCCAGCACCGTCACTGTCTCGACCGGCGAGGGCACCACGAACGTCAGCCGCGACGCCGCGTACCAGCCGGCGACCAGCAGCGCCAGCAGCGCCACCGAGCCGGCCGCCACCGCCAGCCCACCCGGGGCGACGGCCCGCTGCTCATACGGCGCCGGCGCACTCATTCTCTGGCCTTCTGGACCGCGGACTCGGCCGCCGACGCCGCGGCCATGAACCCGCCGGCCACCACGAAGATGACCACCACGTACGCCCACATCTGGGCGTGCTCGAAGTACTCGTACAGGTAGCGCACCTGGAACCCGAGCCCGGCCGGGGCGAGCAGGAACTCCATCGAGGTGATGCCGACCACCGCCAGGCTGGCGCCGATCCGCAGCCCGGCCAGGATCTGCGGCAGCGCCGCCGGGAGCAGCACCTGCCGGAACCGGCGCACCGCCCCGCACCGCAGCGACCGGGCCAGCCGGTGGTAGACCGGCGGGACCGCCTGCAGCCCGACCCAGGTGTTCAGCAGCACCGGGATCGCCACCACCACGGTGTTCAGCACCACCAGCGACCACACGTTGATGCCGATCACCACCAGCATTACCGGGTAGAGCACGATCAGCGGCACCGCGTAGAAGGAGACCACGTACGGCTCCAGCACCCGCCCGAGCAGCGGGAAGCGCCACAGCAGCGTCCCGGTCGCGATCCCGAGCACGCTGCCGGTGGTGAAGCTGACCACGACCGCCAGCAGCGTGTCGGTCAGGCTGGACCAGAAGTCCGGGGTACGCAGCAGCTCCCGCACCGCCCCCGCCACCTCGGCCGGGGTGGGCAGCAGACCCGGGCCCCACCAGTGCAGCGCCGAGCCGGCCTGCCAGGCCAGCACCAGCAGCCCGAGCATCCCGACCGTGCCGGCGATGCCGAGCAGCTGTGGGTGGCGCGGCGCCCGCGCCCGGCGGGTCACGTCGGCTGCTCCGCCATCGGGTGCTCCTCGGCATCGGAGAAGCCGCGCAGCGACTCCCGGCGGATGGTGGCCCACAGCCGGTTCGCGTACGCGTTGAACTGGTCCGTGCCGACCACCTCGAACCCGCGCGGGTAGGGCAGGTCGATCGGCACCCGGTCGATGATCCGGCCGGGCCGGTAGGACATCACCCACACCTCGGTCGACAGCAGCACCGCCTCCTCGATGCTGTGGGTGACAAACAGGACGGTCAGCTGCACCTCCCGCCAGATCCGCAGCAGCTGGGCGCCGAGGATCAGCCGGGTCTGCTGGTCCAGCGCCCCGAACGGCTCGTCCATCAGCAGCACGCTCGGCTGCAGGGCCAGCGTGCGGGCGATCGCCAGCCGCTGCCGCATCCCACCGGACAGCCGGGCCGGCCGCTCGGCCGCGAACTCGGCCAGCCCGACCATCGAGAGCATCGCGTCGGCGCGGCGCGCCCGCTCGGCCCGCGGTACGCCGGCCACCTCCATCCCGAACGTGACGTTGCGCAGCGCGCTGCGCCACGGCAGGGTCGACTCCTCCTGGAAGACCATCCCGATGTCCCGGCGCGGGCCGGTCACCGGGTTGCCGCCCACCGACGCCGTCCCGGAGCTGGCCCCTTCCAGCCCGGCGACGATCGCCAGCAGGGTGGACTTGCCGCAGCCGCTGGGCCCGACGATCGAGACGAACCGCCCGGCCGGCACGGTGCCGGTGACCTCCTCGACCGCGTGCACGGTCCGCCCGCTTGGCAGCGGGAAGTCCTTGCCGACCCGGTCGAACCCGATCTCGTTCGCGGTCTCCGGAGGGGCTCCGGTCATCCGGCCGCCCCGAAGTCGTCGCACTGGGCGTCGGCCGGCAGGTACTGCTGGTCCATCACCTGCGCCCAGTCGACCGGGTCGGTGACCAGCCCGGTCTTGGCCCACTGCTCGGCGAGGTTGCGGAACCCGGCGCAGTCGATCGCGATAGTGAACGCGGTCTCCGCCTGCACCATCTCCTGCATCGCGGCCTGCAGCAGGTCCAGGTCCATGTCGATGATCTTATTCAGCTCCACCGAGGCCGCGTCCGGGTCGTCCCGGATGTACGTGAACGCCCGGTCCGCCACCTCCCAGAACGCCCGGACCGCGTCCGGGCTCTCCTCGGCGAACCCGGTCCGGACCGCGGCCAGGTTCATCGGCAGGTCACCGATCACCTCGCTCGGGCGTACCAGCGGCTGGCCGCCCTCGGCGAACAGCTGCTGCGCCTGCGGCTGGGCGGAGTACGCGCCGTCGATCTCGCCAGCCCGGGCGGCCGCCCAGTTGGCGCCCAGCCCGGCCACCACCACCGGCTCCAGGTCCAGGTCCGGCCGGGCGGCCTGCATCGCGTGCACTAGGAACTCGCCGGTGGAGCCGGCCCCGGTCACCCCGAGCCGGGCACCCTGCAGCGGCACGTCCGGCTCGGCCGCGACCCACACCACGATGTTGTGCTCGAACCAGGCACCCATGATCGTGATGCCCGAGCCGGCGCTGGTCGCGGCCTTGTAGATGGCGTCCGGGCCGGCCAGCCCGACCTCGGCCTGCGCGGAGGTGAGCAGCCGGGTGGTGTCCCCGCCACCACCCGCGTTGATCACCGTGACGTCCAGCCCGGCCTCCTGGAACCAGCCCTGGTCGGTGGCCACCTGCAGGATGGTCATGTACGGGATCGAGTCCACCAGCGAGGCGGCGATCCGCAGCTCGACCAGCTCGCCGTCGCCGCCGGACGGCTGGTCGTCGTCATCGTCACTCGGGGACAGGCAGCCGGCGGCGGTCACCACCACCGCCATCAGGGCCGCCGCCGTGCAGATCAGGCGCCGCCGGCCGCCAGCCGGCGAAGCGGAGCGTAGTCGGCGGTTATCGCGGCCGGGCCCAGCCTTACGGTACGGGTGCCGGCTGATCGGGTTGTTCATGATGTGCTCCTATCGGTGCGATGCTCCCGCTGGTATTCGGCGGTGAGCGCCAGCAAGTCGGTGATGGTCGGGTCGCCCGGGTCGCGCAGCACTGCGGTGTCCAGGCCGGCGGCGGCCAGCCGGTCCAGCCCGGCCCAGCACTGGGCCGGGTCCCCGGCTACCGCGAAGGTGTCGATCAGGGCGTCGGTGACCAGGTGCTCGGCCGGGTCGCCGGCCAGCCAGGCGGTCCGGAAGCCGTCCGCCAGCTCGGCCGGCAGCCCGGCCACCCGGGTCAGGTCGTGCCGGCCGTGCACGCCGAGGTAGGTCGCCAGCGGCCGGCGTACGGCCGCCCGGGCCCGGCCGGCGTCGGCGGCGCAGGCGGCCAGCACGTACGCGCCGGTTTCCGGGGGCTCAGGTCGGGCGGTCAACTCGCGCGCCCAGCGCACGTACCGCGGCGCCGCCAGCAGCGACAGCAGCACCCCGTCGGCGACCTCGCCGGCCAGCCGCAGCCCGCGCCGGCCCTTGGTGCCGAGGTGGATCGGCGGATCCGGCCGGGCCGCGGGGAACGACAGCCGGGCGTCGGTGCGGAAGTGCCGGCCGGCGGTGGTCACCCGTTCGCCGGCCAGCGCCGCCCGGATGACCGCCGTCGCCTCCCGGACCGCCGCCAGCGGCGCGGTGAACGGGATCCCGCACCGGTCCTCGATCCACACCCGGTTGCTGGCGCCCAGCCCGAGCACCGCCCGGCCGCCGGACAGCTCGTCCAGCGTGGCGAACTCCATCGCGGTCACCAGCGGGTGCCGGGTGAACGGGTTCACCACCCCGATCCCGACCCGGGCCCGGTCGGTGCCGGTGGCCACCGCGGTGGCCACCGTGAACGCCCCGCGCTCGAAGTAGTCCTCGGAGATCCACAGGTCGGCGACGCCGGCCCGCTCGGCGTCCCGCGCCACCGCCACCGCCTCGCGCGGCGGCCGCATCCCGGAGATCAGCAGCCCGATCCTCATGCCAGCCTCCCCGGGCCGGTGGCCAGGGCGGCATCCAGCGCGGCCAGGTCGGGCGGCAGGACCGGCGGCTGCGGCAGTCGGGCCGCGGTGGCCTCGACGTCGGTGAGGCCGCTGGCGGTCGCCACCGTCACCACCAGCTCGTGCGGCCGCAGCCAGCCCTGTTCGGCCAGCCGCTGCGCCCCGACCAGCGGCAGCGCCGCCGCCGCCTCCAGGTACAGCCCCTCGGTGGCCGCCAGCCGCGCCTGCATCTGCATGATCACCTGGTCGGACGGCTCGGCCACGGCGGTGCCGCCGCTCTGCCGCAGCGCCTCCACACCCTGGTGGGTGGCGATCGGGGTGGCCACCGAGAACGCGACCGACGCCCCGGCCGGCACCGGCCGCGGCGCCGCCGGCTCGGCCAGCGCGGCCAGGTGGGCGCCGAACGGGTCCACCGCGACCAGCCGCGGCACGGCGCCGGCCAGGCCGAGCGCCACCAGGTCGGCGAACCCGCGGTGCACGCCGGCCAGACCGTCGCCGTACGCGGCCGGCAGCACCACCACGTCCGGCACCCGGCCGAGGTCCTGCCACAGCTCGTACGCGATCGTCTTGTACCCGTCCACGCCGAATGGGTTGGAGCCGATCGGCGGGTCCCGGAACCCGGAGATCGGTGCCCAGCCGTGCGTGGCCACGCCGGCGGCCATCGCCGCCCACCGGTCCGGCCCGGACTCGTAGGCGAACACCCGCGCCCCGTACGCCTGCATCCGGGTGCGCATGGCGAGCGGGACGGACGCGGGCGTGAGCGCGATGCACTCGATGCCGGCGCTGGCGGCGTACGCGGCCACCGCCGCGCCGTGGTTGCCGCTGGTGGCCACCACCACGGTCGCCGCGCCGTCGGCGACCGCCCGGGTGACCGCCACGGCGGCCAGCCGGTCCTTGTAGGACCAGGTGGGGTTGCGGGTCTCGTCCTTGATCAGCAGCCGCGGCAGCCCCAGCTCGGCACCGAGGGTGCGGGCCGGCAGCAGCGGGGTGCCGCCCTCGGCCAGGCTCACCGGCCGCACCTGCGGGGCCAGGGGCAGCAGGCGGCGGTAGCGGAAGATGCCGGGCTCGCGCTCGGCCACCGGCAGCGGCCCCGCCTCGATCTGGTACGCCGGGCGCAGGTTCACGCCGATGCCGGAGGCGGCGCAGTCCGGGCAGCCGGCGAACGCCGCCGACTCGGACTGCGCCGCCCCGCACCGGGGGCATCGCAGGTGGCCCAGGTATCCGGCGCTCATGTGGGTACCACCCGTAGGCTGCGGTCGAGGTGGGTGAACAGGTCGAAGCCGGCCTCGGTTACCACCCCGGTGTCTTCCACCATCAACCCACCCCAACCCAGCTCGTAGTACGGCGTCTCCAGGCAGAAGACCATGCCCGGGGCCAGCGGCACCTCCGAGTCGGGGGAAATCACCGGCCGCTCGTAGACCGACAGCCCGATCGCGTGCCCGGTGTGGTGGCGCCGGTACGGCGCGATCCCGGCCGCCTCCACGGTGCGCTGGGCGGCCCGGAACACCTCCCCGGCGGTGACCCCGGGGCGGGCCAGCTCCAGCTCGGCGTGCAGCCCGGCCAGCAGCGCGTCGTAGTGGGCCTGCTGCCGGGCGGTCGGCTCGCCGACCACCGCGGTCCGGGCCAGGTCCGACCAGTAGCCCTGGTAGACACAGCCGACGTCGAAGCGCAGCAGGTCGCCCGGGTGGCAGGGTCGGTCGGTCGGGAACGCGTCGCCGAGCGGGCTGCGCGGGCCGGCGGTCACCACCACGAACCGGGGTGTCCCGCCGCCGGCCACCATCATCGTGGCCACCACCGCCGCCAGCTCCCGTTCGGTCACCCCGGCCCGGGCGCCGGCCAGCGCCGCCCGGATCCCGTTCTCGGCCAGCTCGGCGGCGGTACGCAGCAGCGCCTGCTCGCCGGGCAGCTTCACGGCCCGTACGCCGAGCACCCAGCCGGTCGCGTCGGTGGCGCGGTCCCCGGCCAGCTCGGCGGCGACCGGCGCGGCCGGCCCCTCCACCCCGAGCCGCTGCCCGGACACCGGCCGCAGCACCACCGCGAGCGCCTCCTGGAAGCTGGCGTGCCGGTCGCTCAGCCCGGCGGCCGCTCCCTCGCCGGCGAAGTAGAACCGGCCGTACGGGACGATCCGGTCCCCGGCCACCCCGGCGTCCACCGCCGCCGCGGTGTCGGCCGCCGGGCAGACCAGCCACACCTGGTCGGCGGTGACCAGCGCGGCCATCGTGTGCCCGGCGAAGATCTGCCCGGCGACGCTGCGGTAGCCGGTGGCGTAGTGGACGCTCTCCGGCGAGGTCAGCACGACCGCGTCGGCGGGCTCGCGGGCCAGCCGTTCGCGCAGCCGGCCCAGCCGGGCGGCGGTCAGGCCCGGGTCCGACACGTCCGGCTGGGACCGCTCAGCCACGGTCATGCCGGATCACGTCCTCGCTGAACATCGACATCGCCTCGATCGTCTGGGTCAGGGTGTGGGTCGCGAACAGCAGCCCGGCCAGCGTGGTCACCCCGGCCTGCCGGTACCGCTCCACCTGCTCCCGCACCTGCGCCGGGGTGCCGACCAGGTTCCGGTCGACCAGGTCGTCCTGCCGGCCGAGGAGGGTGGACCCGGCCAGCGAGCGCAGGTGCGCGTACAGCTGCGAGGAGGTGAACTGGGCGACCGCATCCGCCCGGGTGGCGGCGATCGAGACCCCGACCTGGAGCGCCACCTCGAAGCCGGCCGGCAACTCCCGGCCGGCGCCGGCCGCCTCGGCCCGGATCCCGGCCAGCCCGCCGGCGACCTCGGTCGGGGTCAGGCACGCCGGCAGCCAGCCGGTGGCCAGCCGGGCGGCCCGGCGGCGGCTGCCGTCGGAGTTGCCGCCGGACAGCACCGGCAACGGCTGCTGCACCGGCTTCGGGTAGCTCTCGACGTCCCGGAACGACACCCACCGGCCCTCGAACGAGGCGGTGCGCTGGGTCAGCAGCGCGGACAGCGCCGGCAGCGCCTCGGCGGCGTACTCGCCGCGGTGCAGCCGCCGGCCCGGCCACATCGCCTCGAACTCCTCCCGGTAGGCGCCGATGCCCACCCCCAGGATCAGCCGTCCGCCGGACAGCTGGTCGAGCGTGGCCGCTTGTTTGGCTAGCACAACTGGATGCCGGAACGGCAGGACGCTTACGCAGGTTCCCAGGCGCAGCATGCTGGTCTGCCCCGCCACGTACGCCAGGTAGAGCCACGGGTCCAGGTAACGGGGCGGCGCGGCCCCCTCGGCCCGCACGTACCGTTGGGTGGTGACGTGGTCATTGCCCCAGACGGACCCGAATCCGAGCAGCTCAGCACGGACGGCCAGAGACACCGCCTCGGCCGCGTCGGCGTACGGGACCGGATACATCAGCCCTTCCGTCGCGGTCGGCACGCCCAGCCCGAACTCCACTGGCCCCCCTCTCACCGGCGGGTACTTGACCTTATCGTCCCCCTGGACGACGCTCGTTTCGATGGGTCACCGTGGTAACGATCTCGGAGGCGACTTGTGACAAGCGAACAACTCGTCGCGCTTCTGCTGGAGTCCGCGGAGGAGCTGACCGCGGAGGTGCTCCGCCAGGTCTGGGGAACCCCGGGCTACGACGAGGAGCACATGCGGCCCGAGGACCTGGCCGGCAAGGTCAACCCGAACCTGCGCTGGGTGATCCGGTGCCTGGCCACCACCGGGCCGCCGGCCGAGCCGGCGATGGCCTCCGCGCGGGAGATCGGCCACAGCCGTGCCCTGCAGGGGGTGCCGGTCGACGCGCTGACCCACGCCTGGGCGGCCGCCGAGCGGGTGGTGCTGGACCGGCTGCTCGGCTACGCGGACGCGGTCCCGGTCCCGGTCCCGCTGTCGGAGCTGCGGCGGACCGTCCGGCGGCTCGGGGCGGTAGTCGGGGAGCTGACCCGCTGCTCGGTCGCCGCCTACCGCCACGCCCAGCAGGAGGTGACCGCCCACTACGACCAGCTCACGACCGACCTGGTGGCCCGGCTGTCCGGCGAGCAGCCGGCCGACCCGGAGACGATCCGCCGCCGCGCCCAGCTGGTGGGCAGCGACCCGATCGCGCCGCACACCGCGGTCGCGGTCGGGCTCCCGGCCATCGACGAGCCGGCGGCCTACCTGCGCACCCAGCGGCACCTGCTGGCGGTGATGGCGGCGACCAGCCACGGCCGGATCCTGGTCGGCCGGCTCGACGAGCACCCGCTGATCCTGGTGCCCACCCCGGACGGGCCGGACCGGCTCACATCGCTGCTGACCGGGTTCATCCAGGACCGGCACCGGCCGGACCCGGTGGTGCTGGGGGTCAGCGAGCACGCCGCGCCGCTGCACGCGGTCGCGCCCGCCTGCCGGGAGGCCCAGCTGGCGATGCAGGTCGGGATGCGGCTGGGCTGGACCGACCGGGTGGTCCGGTTCGGCACGGTGGCCCCGGAGGCGTTGCTGGTCCGCAACCCGGACCTGGCCGACCTGCTCACCGACCGGCTGCACGAGCTGTGGGACCGGCCGGAGCTGGTCGAGACGATCCGGGTCTACCTGCGCCACGGAATGTCCGCGCGGGCCACCGCCCGGGCGCTGTACCTGCACCCGAACACGGTCCAGTACCGGTTGAAGACGCTGCGCCGGATCCTCGGCCGCCCGCTGTCGGACGCGATCGGCCTGGCCGACGTGATTCTGGCCTTGCGCGGCACCGACCTGCAGGCTGCCGGGAACCCGGACCGGGTCGCCGGCGGCGGAACCGGGCAGTCACCTGGTAGCTGAGCCGGCTCAGGTATGGTCCGTGGCGCGGTACGCTACGTACCCGTATGCACGGTTCGTTAAAACACCCCGAATCTTCCCCTCTGGAGCTGCAGGCATGACTGACCCGACTTCCCCGGAACGGCCGACGTCGGCCGGTATGTACGACTTCTACCTGGGCGGCACCGCGCACAGCGCGGCCGACCGGGCGGCCGCGGAGAAGATCACCGAGATGATGCCGGAGATCCAGGACGGCGCCTCGGCGAACCGCGGCTTCCTGCAGCGGGCGGTCGGCCGGATGGCCACCGAGTGGGGGATCCGGCAGTTCATCGACGTCGGCTCCGGGCTGCCGACGCAGCGCAACACCCACGACGTGGTCACCGAGACGGCCCCGAATGGCCGGGTGGTGTACGTCGACATCAACCCGGTGGTGGTGGCCCGGGGGGCTGAGATTCTCACCGGAGTGGACAGCGCGACGGTGATCGAGGGGGATGTTCGGCAACCGGACGCGATCCTCGATCATCCGGAGACCCGTCGGCTGGTCGACCTGTCGGCCCCGGTCGGGTTGCTGCTGGTGGCGGTGCTGCACTTCGTGCCGGACGACGACGACCCGTGGCGGCTGGTGGGTCAGTACATGTCGAGGCTGGCGTCCGGCTCCTACCTGGCGCTGACCCACTCGGCGGTGGGAGATCAGACGGGCGGGCAGCTGCAGAATGCTGGGGCGAGGATCTACGGCAGCACGGCCACTCCGTGGACGGACCGCTCCCGGACCGAGATCGAGCGGCTCTTCACCGGGCTGGACATCGTGCCGCCGTACGAGGGTGCGGCGCCGGGGCTGGTGTTCATCGGCGAGTGGGGGGCCGAGGACCCGGGGCTGGCGGACAGCGAGGGCTCCCGGCTCGGGTACGCGGCGGTGGCGCGCAAGCCATGACGGCGCCGACCTGATGCCGGGTCTCGCAGCAGGCATGTCGAGGGTCTCCCCGCCGTGGGTGGGAGGCCCCGGAGGCTCGTCCGGGTCCGGCGCGGCAGCGTCCGGTCCGACCGCGTACGGCGCGACCGTTGCCAAGCGGCGGCTGTCTCGCCGGCTGCGCGAGCTGCGGGAGCCCACCAGGCTGTCTGCCGACCGGGTGTGTGACCGGTTGGGCTGGGGGCGCGGCAAGGTCGGCCGGATCGAGAGCAACGCCTGGAAACGACCTGAGATGAGTGACATCCGGGATCTGTTGCGGTTCTACGGCCTCGGCGACGCGGAGCGCCGCGCGCTGGAGGAGCTGGCCCTGCTGGCCCGGCAGCGGGGCTGGTGGCGCGACTACGTTGACGTGTTCGGGGAGACCGAGTTTCCCGGGTTCGAGGCCGACGCGGCCCGGATCTGCTGCTACATGCCACTGATTCTGCCCGGACTGCTGCAGACGCCCGCGTACACCGAGGCGCAGATGCGGGTCGGGGTGCACCCGCCGGAGTGGCGCACCCGGGCGCTGCAGACCCGGCAGCGGCGGCAGGAGATGCTCGCCCGCGCGGACGGTACCGCGCCGGAGCTGGTGGCGGTGATCTCGGAGGCGTCGCTGCTCTACCGGTGGGGAACTGCGGAGGACCGCGCCGCCCAGCTGAGACAGCTTGCCGAGGCCGGCAGCCGCCCGCACGTCGAGCTGCGGCTGCTGCGCTTCGCGGCCGGCATGCACCCGGGGATGTGCGGGCCGATCAACATCTTCGACTTTCCCGCCGGCGAACCCTCGGTGGTCTACCTGGAGACCGACTTCACGATCCAGGCCGTGACCAACCCCGCCGACATCACCGCCTACATCGACACCTTCGACCGGATCCGCCGGGCCGCGCTCGACCCGGCCGACACCAGGGCCTACCTGGCCACGCTCGCCACCGGGTAGGACCAGCCGGCTCGACGTTACTATACTCTAGAGTTAACACATTGAGTAGAACACTCGATGGTCGACAAGGTTGTGGTGTGAGTGGTGGAGACGCGGGAGACGCCGATCCGTCGGCTGGGGCGGGCCGAGCGGCGGGAACAGATCCTGGCCGCCGCGACCGCGGCGTTCGCCCGCGGGGGGTATGCGGCGACCAGCCTGGACGACATCGCCACCGAGGCCGGGATCACCCGCGTGATCCTGTA
>WHTQ01000045.1 GCA_009377645.1 Micromonosporaceae bacterium
CACGTAGAAGATCCGGGGCAGCTTCGCCGGGTCGCCGGCACCGGTGCCGGCGCCCTTGCCCATCTCGATCCAGTGCCGGAAGTAGTCCCCGGCGTGGTACCCGATGAACGGCAGCATCGCCATCGGGTCCCGCCGCACCACCCCGACCGCCCCGACCGCCGCCGCGGTGGTCTCGGAGGACAGCGTCGCTCCCATGTAGACGCCGTGCACCCAGTCCCGGGACTCGGTCACCAGCGGGACGGTGGTCTTGCGGCGACCTCCGAACAGGATCGCCGAGATCGGGACGCCGGCCGGGTCCTCGTACTCCGGCGCCAGGATCGGGCACTGCGTGATCGGGGTGCAGAACCGGGAGTTCGGGTGGGAGGAAAGCTGGTCGGAGCCCGGGGTCCAGTCCTGGCCGTGCCAGTCGGTCAGGTGCGCCGGCGGGTCACCCATCCCCTCCCACCAGATGTCGCCGTCGTCGGTCTGCGCCACGTTCGTGAACAGCGAGTTGCCGCGCTCCAGGGTGCGCATCGCGTTCGGGTTGGTGGTCCAGTCGGTGCCCGGCGCCACCCCGAACAACCCGTACTCCGGGTTCACCGCGTACAGCCGACCGTCGTCGCCGAACCGCAGCCAGGCGATGTCGTCGCCGAGCGTCTCCACGGTCCAGCCCTCGATGGTGGGCTCCAGCATCGCCAGGTTGGTCTTGCCGCAGGCGGACGGGAACGCGCCGGCCACATAGTGGACCTTCCCGGCCGGCGAGGTGAGCTTCAGGATCAGCATGTGCTCGGCCATCCAGCCCTCGTCCCGGCCCATCACCGAGGCGATCCGCAGCGAGTAGCACTTCTTGCCGAGCAGCGAGTTGCCGCCGTAGCCGGAGCCGTAGGACCAGATCTCCCGGGTCTCCGGGAAGTGCGAGATGTACTTGGTCGGGTTGCATGGCCAGAAGTCGGCCGCCCGGGCACTGGGCTGACCGGTCGCGCTGTCGCGCTCGACTGGCGCACCGACCGAGTGCAGGGCGGGCACGAAGTCGGCGTCGGTGCCCATCTTCGCCAGCACCGCCGCGCCCATCCGGGTCATGATGTGCATCGACGCCACCACGTACGCGGAGTCGGTGATTTCCACCCCGTACATGGGCGCTTCGGCGGTGAGCGGTCCCATGCAGAACGGGATCACATACATCGTGCGGCCGCGCATGCTGCCCCGGTAGAGCTCGGTCATGGTGGCCTTCATCTCGCCCGGGTCCAGCCAGTTGTTGGTCGGACCGGCGTCGGCCTCGTCCACCGAGCAGATGAACGTGCGCTCCTCGACCCGGGCCACGTCGGTCGGGTCGGTGCGGGCCCAGAACGAGTTGGGCTTGCGGTCCGGGTTGAGCCGCACCAGTGTGCCGGCCTCGACCAGCTCGTCGGTCAGCCGGCGCCACTCGTCGGGGGATCCGTCGCACCACACGATCCGGTCGGGCTGGGTGAGCGCGGCGACCTCGCTCACCCAGGCTCGCAGCCGAGGGTGGGCGGTGGGGGCATTCTCCACCCCGGGGACGGCGGTCGCAGTCATGGCGGCTCCCTTACACGCGCGGTCGGGTCACCCAACGGGCCAACAGCCGCCGAGGCGGCGGGGCTCAGGTTTAGAGACCAGCTTAGTCTGCGGGCACCCGTCCAGGCATCCCGGGCTTCCGGAACCAGGCGAGGTCTTCCCTTTTCCGAAATATGACCTTAAAGTGGGCGGCGAGCCACGGGCTCGAACCAGGGCTCGACCCGATTCCCCCGGGAGGACCGCCCGTGACCAGGACTCTCGGCCGGCACCGCCAGCGCCCCGCCGGTGCCTCCCCGCCCTCGTCCCAGTCGCCGTCTCTCTCCCCGCCGCCGTCGTCCGACCTGGACCGGGGCCCGGTGCCGGCGGACGCGGAGCTGCTGGCGGCGGTCCGGGGCGGCGACACCGGCGCGTACGGGGTGCTCTACGACCGGCACCGGGAAGCGGCCCGGCGGCTCGCCCGGGTGCTGGTACGGGATCCCAGCGACGCCGAGGACCTGGTCGCCGAGGCGGTCGCCAAGGTGCTGGCGGCGCTGCGGGCCGGCCGCGGCCCGGAGGTGGCGTTCCGGGCCTACCTGCTGACCGCGGTCCGGAACGCCTGCTACGACCGGGCGCGCCGGGATCGCCGGATCGAGCTGACCGAGGACCTGAGCCGGTACGAGTCGGCCGAGGGCGCCCGGGGCGGCGGGGAGGCCGGCGACCCGGCGGTGGCGCGGCTGGAGCGCTCGTACGCGGCGCGGGCGTTCGCCAAGCTGCCGGAGCGGTGGCGGACGGTGCTCTGGCACACCGAGGTGGAGGGCGAGAAGCCGGCCGCGATCGCGGTGATGCTCGGCCTGTCCCCGAACGCGGTGGCCGCGCTCGCCTACCGGGCTCGGGAACGGCTGCGCCAGATCTACCTGCAGGAGCATCTGAGCAGCACCGCGAACCCGGCCTGCCACTGGACCGCCGACCGGCTCGGCGCGCACGTACGCGGTGGCCTGGCCCGCCGGGAACAGTCGAAAGTAGACTCGCATCTGGCCGGCTGCGCCGACTGCCGGGTGCTGTGGACGGAGCTGGCCGAGGTCAACTCCGGGCTTCGCGGGGTGCTCGGGCCGCTGGTGCTGGGCGCAGCCGCCCCGCCGTACCTGGCCGCGCTCCCCCAGATCACCTGGTGGGGGGTGGTGGCCGGGTGGAGCCAGCAGCTGGTCGGGCTGGTCCGGGGCTGGTGGTCGGCGCTGGTCAGGTGGGGCCGCGAGCAGGTGGAGCGGTACGGGCCGGGCAACGTCGCCGCCGGGGCCGGGGTGGCGCTGGCGGCGCTGGTCGGGGTCGGGCTGTTCGTGCTGGCGCTCGCGCTCGTCCCGGGTGGCGGTCCGGACGAGCCGGAGCAGCCGCCCGCGGCGGGGCCGGGGCCGCCAGTGCCCGCCCCCGCACCGCCGCCGACGGAGGAGGAGCCACCGACCCGTCCCTCCGAGGACCCGGGTGCCGGGACGCCGGACGAGCTGCCGGCGGCGGTGCCGGAGCCGGCGCGGCCGAGCTCCCCGGCGCCGGCGGAGCCGGTCCCGCCGGCCCCGGAGCCGATCGCGGTGGCGCCCGACCTGTCGGCCACCAGCCTGGCCGCTGGGGCACCCGGCGAGCTCGCTATCGAGGTACTCCTGCCGGCCGCCCGGAGCCCAGAGTCGGGCACCGCCGCTCCGGCTCCATCTCCCACCCCCGCGCCGGCCCCGCCGACCCGGTCCGCTGTGTCGATCATGGAGTTTCGGCACGACACGCCCGGCGACACGCCGACGAAACTCCATGATCGACGCGACCTGGTGGAGCTGGTGGTGGGGTGGCCGGCGGGGATGGCGCTGGCCGGGGCGGACGCCGGTGACGGGTGGCGGTGCACCGCCGCCGGGCCCGGGGCGAGCTGCCAGCGCCCGGTCTGGCGGGGCGGCGAGGCCCGGGTCGCCCGGCTGCCGGTGACCGTGGCCGACTCGCTGGGCGGGTTCGCGCCGGTCGACCTCACCGTTACCGCCGGAGACCGGCTGCGCGGCCGGAGCGGTGTGCGGGTGCCGGTCGCACCGCCCGGGCAGCGGGTCGGGTTCGCGGCCACCGGCCGGTACCGGCTCGCGATGGCGGGCAACACCTGGCTGTCCTGCCAGCCCCGACCGGACTGCCTGCGCGCCGACCCGCTCGACAACGATCTCGTACCGATGGTTCCCTACCTGCCGGCCGGCGGCGGTGAGCCGACCCCGCCGGGTGGCCTGGGTGGTGGTGGTGCGGCCGTGGCCGCCAGCGGGGCGGAGCTGGCGGTGCCGGCGGGGGCGAAGGTGGCCTGGGCCGCGCTGCATTGGGCCACCACCGCCGCGGCGGGGCCAGAGCCGGTGCGGGTGCACACTCCGGGCGGCGGTGGGTGGCGGGAGGTCACCGCCGACCGGGTCCAGCCGGGCGGTGACATGCTGCTGCGGCAGGCGTACGCGGACGTGACCGGGCTGGTGCGGGACGGCCGGTCGGGTGCCTGGTGGCTGGCCGCCGCCGGATCCGAGCTGCCGACCGGGCGGGGGGTGTCGGCCGGCTGGAGCCTGACCGTGGTGTACGCGCACCCGGACGCGCCGCGCCG
The DNA here is from genome assembly GCA_009377645.1 of Micromonosporaceae bacterium. GTDB lineage: Bacteria > Actinomycetota > Actinomycetes > Mycobacteriales > Micromonosporaceae > Natronosporangium. Next base: position 4,088 of record WHTQ01000045.1, read on the forward strand.
GGACGTCGCCGTGTTCACCGACCCGGTGTCGCTGACCAAGCACCGTCCGCGGTCGGTGACCACCGACGCCAGCGGGAGCGAGGTGGAGGTCGGGCTGGTGGTGTGGGAGGGCGACCGGCGGCTGACCGGCGACTCGCTGCGGCTGGACGGGAAGCCGTTGGGTGACCCGGACAACCTGGCCGCCGGCCGGGCCGCCGGAGCGCTGGAGTGCGGCGAGACGCCGGTTCCGGAGTGCGGCTGGCACACGTTCGGGGTGGACGTGGCCCGCTACCAGGGTTCGGCCGGGGCCGGCCCGGACCGCGGCGCGGTGACGCTGCGCACCAGGTCGGACGGGCTGGAGGTGGGCGTAGTCGCGTTGGCCGTCCAGCCACCACGGTAGGCTCGGGCGTGTGTGGCTGACCAGTCTGTACGCGCGGTTCCGGGATCTGGTCCACGAGCTGGGCAAGTTCGGCATCGTGGGAGGGGCCGCCTACCTGGTTGACACCGCCCTGTTCGCGATGCTGCTGGCGACCCTGGAGCCGCTGACCGCGAAGGCGGTCGCCGCCGTGATCGCGGCGACCGTGGCGTTCGTCGGGAACCGGTTCTGGACCTGGCGGCACCGGGCCCGCTCCGGCCTGGCCCGGGAGTACCTGCTGTACTTCACGTTCAACGGGGTCGGGCTGGCGATCTCGCTGGTCATACTCTGGGTCACCCACTACCTGCTCGGCACGATCTGGCCGGTGCTCCAGACGCCGCTGGCGGACCTGATCTCAGCGAACGTGGTCGGCCTGCTCGCCGGCACCTCGTTCCGGTTCTGGTCCTACCGGCGGTTCGTCTTCCGCGAGCATGCGAGCGGAAGCGAAGAACTCAGTCACGCGCATGCGAGCGGAAGCGACAAGCTCAGCCGGGTGCATCCGAGCGGTGATGGGCTCGGTGCGGACCTGGCGGAACCGCCGCCGCCCGGCGCGGCGCCCGGCGCGGTGGCGCCCGCCCGCCGGGGCGGGGTCGCGTAGAGTGGCGCGGATGCGGGTCCGGGGACGCGGGTGGCGGGCACTGTTCGGGGAGGCGTGGCGGTTCGGTCTGGTCGGCGCCGTCAACGTCGTGATCAACTTCGTGGTGTTCAACGCGCTGGCGCTGACCCTGTTCCCGAACGGCGAGCTGAAGGCGAACATCGTGGCCACCGCGTTCGCCACCACCACCTCGTACCTGATGAACCGCGGGTGGACCTTCCGGCACCGGAAGACTTCCCGGATCCCGCGGGAGTACGTGCTGTTCTTCCTGTTCAACGCCGCCGGTCTGGCGATCGAGCTGGCGGTGATGGGAGCCGCGAAGTACGGGCTCGGGCTGACCACCCTGTGGGCCCTGAACATCGCCAAGGCGGCCGGGCTCGGCGCCGGCACGGTGTTCCGGTTCTGGACCTACCGGACGTTCGTGTTCGCTGGCGCGCCGGTGTCGGTGACCGTCCCGGAGCAGGCCATGGCCGGCGCCGGGGGCGGGGGCGGCCGGGTGCCGGAGCCGGTCGAGGCGGCGGTCGCCGCCGCTCCGACCGGGCAATGACCGGCCGGGTCGCCCGCTCCGGGACCGGCGCCGAGGCCGACCTGTTCTGGGAGGACCTGGTGCCAGGGCGCCGGTTCGACCTGGGAGTCACGGAGGTCGACCGGGACGAGATGCTCGCCTACGCGCGCCGGTTCGACCCGCAGTGGTATCACGTGGACGAGCCGCAGGCGGCGACCAGCGAGTACGGCGGGCTGATCGCCAGTGGGTTCTTCACGGTGAGCCTGTTCATGCGCGCCTACGTGGATGGGCTGCTGTCCCGAGCGGCCGCCGCCGCCTCCCCCGGGCTGGAGGAGCTGCGCTGGCTCGCCCCGGTCTACGCCGGTGACCGGCTGGCGGTCACCCTGGAGGTGGTCGCGCAGGGACCGTCCCGGACCAAGCCGGACTGCGGCACCGCCACGCTGCGCGGCAGCATGGCCCGGCTGGCCGCGGCCCGGCCGCAGGCGCCGCAGGAAGTGCTCCGGACCCAGTTTCGGGGCTGGTTCTTCCGGCGGGGTGGCGCTAGCTAGCCCTTGTCGTTCCCGTCCTTGAGCTCCTGCATGATCTCGCGGAACTCGCCGTCCCCCATCGAGTGGCGGTCGCGGTCCGAGTCCACCAGCTCGTAGAGCAGGCTCTGTACCCGCTGCACCTTCGGGACGTCGACCAGCACGGTCTGGCCCCGCTCGCCGGCGGACTCGATCACCAGCGTGCCGCAGCCGAACATCCGGTCGAACAGGGTCTGGTTCATCGTGTGGTCGTTGACCCGGACCAGCGGGATGTCCCGCCGCTCCCGGTGGAAGACGCCGTGCTGCAGGATCGCCCGTTCGTTGGTGAAGATGTAGTGCTTGGTGCGCCACACGATCCACGGCCACACGGTCAGCCAGAGCACCAGCGCCAGCGCCACCGCGCCGATCGCGTACAGCGCGATCTGCCCGCCGTCGCCGTCGGGCAGCCACAGGAAGCCGGCGACGACCGCGGCGATGCAGAGCAGCAGCACCAGCACCGGTCGCGCCATCTCCCGCCAGTGCGGGTGCAGGTGCATCGAGACGTGCTCATCCTCCGTGAGGATGTTCTCCGGAAAAGCCACGGCGCCAGCGTAGCGGTTGCCCGCCACCCGCGCACCCCGCCGGTCGTACCGGGTCTAGCAGGTGGACCACGTCGCCGGCCGCGAGGGTACGGGCACCCACGGTGGTCGCCAGCACCAGCCGCCCGTCGGGGTCGACGGTGCCGGCGGTCCCGGTCACCTCCTCGCCACCCGGAAGCCGCGCCCGGACCGGCCGCCCGAGCGTGGCACAACGGCTCCGGTAGGCGGCCCGCAGGCCACACTCGTCGGCGTCGCCGCCGGCCGAGCGCCACCGGCCGTACCACCGCGCCAGGTGGTCGAGCAACGCCGCCAGCAGCGCGTCCCGGTCGGTGGTCCGGGCGCCGGCCAGCGCCAGCGAGGTGGCCGGCGGCGCACCGTCGCCGGTGGTGGGCAGCTCGCCGGCCCGCTGGGTGACGTTCAGCCCGATCCCGACCACCACCGCGTCACCGGCCACCTCGGCCAGCACCCCGGCGCATTTGGCCCCGTCGACCAGCAGGTCGTTGGGCCACTTCAGCCAGGCATCCAGGCCGGTGACCCGGGTCACCGCCCCGGCCAGCGCCACCCCGGCCAGCAGCGGCAGCCACGCCCACCGGCCGGTCTCCACCGGCGGCTGCCCGGTGCCGGGGCGCAGCAGTACGCTGACCGCCAACCCGGCCCGGGGCGGGGCGGACCACGCCCGGCCGGCCCGCCCCCGCCCGGCGGACTGGTGCTCGGCGACCACCACCAGCCCCTCGGCGGCTCCGGCCCGGGCGGCGGCCACTGCGTCGGCGTTGGTGGACCCGGTCTCGGCCAGCAGCTCTACCCCGGTCCACAACCCGTCGGCCGGAAGCTCCGGGCGTCCCAGCGGCCGCCGGCCTACCGCCTCCTGACCCACCCCGCCACCGTACCGAGGTGTTGCGGGCACCCAGGTGCCTGGCCGGCGCCGACTTACCGGGCCGGTAGCTCACCAAGCAGGAGGCGCTCGGTCACCCAATGCCGACCGATGAGGCTACCGAGCCGGCCGCGGCAGCTGGCACGCCGCACCGGCAACCGCTCCCCTATCGCACCGCGCGGGGCCGGTGCCGGCGTGGGGCGGCGCCCGGGAGAAGGCAGGATGGCGGCGGGCTGGCCCGGCCGATCGCGCGGGGTCGGGCCGGAAGTCGGGTAACCGGGTTGCGCATGATCTCGGTCTGCTCCGCCTTGGCGGCGGTGCGGGGCACGCCCGGGCGGGGGGCGCCCGGCACCGCCGCCCGGCCGACCGTGGCCCGACCCACCGCCGTCCGCCCAGCCGGCGGCCGGTCTGGGCCGGATGCGCCCCACTCCGCCGCCAGGCGCACCGCCGCCAGGCGCCCGGCCACCCAGCGCCCAACCGCCCGCCGCAGCGCCGTCAGCCGGCGTGCCAGCGGGCGCAGAGCAGGCAGGCCGAGCTCATCCTGGAAGCCGACCAGCACGCCGGCCCCCCCGACCATCAGCGCCAGGCCGAACAGCAGCACATCCGATCAACGATCCGGACTAAAGCGACGAAACGCCACGCCCGTTCTCGAGATCTCGGTCGCTGGTACCCCCAATAGGGGGTGCTAGCGACCAAGATCTCGCAGTACCGGCGGCAGGTAGCATCCAAGGCGTGACGGCGCAGCAGCAACCCGAGATCCCCACCGCCACGACCACCACCGGGAAGCTCGCCGACCTGACGAGGCGGACCGAGGAGGCGGTGCACGCCGGGTCCGCCCGGGCCGTGGAGAAGCAACACGCCCGCGGCAAGCAGACCGCCCGGGAGCGGATTGACCTGCTGCTCGACCCCGGGTCCTTCGTCGAGCTGGATGAGCTGGCCCGGCACCGCTCCACCAACTTCGGCCTGGCCGACACCCGCCCGTACGGCGACGGGGTGGTCACCGGCTACGGCACTGTGGACGGCCGGCCAGTGGTGGTGTTCTCGCAGGACTTCACGGTCTTCGGCGGCTCGCTCGGCGAGGTGTTCGGCGAGAAGATCGTGAAGGTGATGGACCTGGCGATGCGGACCGGCTGCCCGGTGATCGGCATCAACGACTCCGGCGGCGCCCGGATCCAGGAAGGCGTGGTAGCACTCGGCCTCTACGCCGAGATCTTCTACCGGAACACCCGAGCCTCCGGCGTGATCCCACAGATCTCACTGGTGATGGGGCCGTGCGCGGGCGGAGCCGTCTACTCCCCGGCGATCACCGACTTCACCGTGATGGTCGACCAGACCAGCCACATGTTCATCACCGGGCCGGACGTCATCAAGACCGTCACCGGCGAGGACATCGGCTTCGAGGAGCTGGGCGGCGCGCGTACCCACAACACCCGGTCCGGCAACGCGCACTACCTGGCCACCGACGAAGCGGACGCGATCGACTGGGTGAAGGTGCTGCTGTCCTACCTGCCCAGCAACAACCGGGACACTCCGCCCACATTCGACACCTCCGCCGAGCTGGCGCCGACCGACCTGGACCAGGCGCTGGACACCCTGATCCCGGACTCGCCCAGCCAGCCCTACGACATGCACTCGGTGATCGAGACCGTCCTCGACGACCGCGAGTTCCTGGAGATCCAGCCGCTGTTCGCACCGAACATCGTGACCGGGTTCGGCCGGGTGGAGGGGCACTCGATCGGAGTGGTGGCGAACCAGCCGATGCACCTCGCCGGCACCCTGGACATCGACGCCAGCGAGAAGGCGGCCCGGTTCGTGCGCACCTGCGACGCGTTCAACATCCCGGTGCTCACCTTTGTGGATGTTCCCGGGTTCCTGCCCGGCACCGCCCAGGAGTGGGGCGGCATCATCCGGCGCGGGGCCAAGCTGCTGTACGCCTACGCGGAGGCGACCGTGCCGAAGGTCACCGTGATCACCCGGAAGGCGTACGGCGGGGCGTACGACGTGATGGGCTCCAAGCACCTCGGCGCCGACCTGAACTTCGCCTGGCCGACCGCCCAGATCGCGGTGATGGGGGCGCAGGGCGCCGTGAACATCCTGCACCGGGCGGAGCTGGCGGCCGCCGCCGACCCGGAGGCCGAGCGCGCCAAGCGGATCACCGAGTACGAGGACGCGCTGGCGAACCCGTACATCGCCGCCGAACGGGGCTATGTGGACGCCGTGATCCGCCCGTCCGAGACCCGGCCGCACGTGACCCGGGCGCTACGGGCGCTCCGGAACAAGCGGGACTCGCTGCCGCCCAAGAAACATGGCAACATCCCGTTGTAGACGGGCCCCGACTGGAGGTGATCTGCGGTGACGCTCGCGCTCGAGCACCATATCGGCCCCTGGACCGAGGAGGACTACTTCCAGCTGGGCGAGACCGCCGACCGGATCGAGCTGCTGGATGGGAGCCTGATCGTGAGCCCTGCCCCGAGCAAGCGCCACCAGCGGCTGTCGCGGCGGCTAGCCAATGCGCTAGAGGCCGCGGTCGACGCGGTACGGCTGGCGGTTTACGAGGCGGTCAACGTCCGGCTGCAGACCGGCCGGATCGCGATCCCGGACGTCGTCGTCACGGACACCGACGACGATGGGCTCACGGTCGAAGCGGGCGAGGTGCGGCTGATCTGCGAGATCGTGTCGCCGGGGAACGCCGCCGCCGACCGGGTGGTCAAGATGCAGACCTACGCGGCCGCCGGGATCGAGTGGTATCTGCTGGTCGAGCAGGAGTCACCCGACGCGCTGACGCTGCTGCTGTTCCGGTTGGCGGGCGAGCATTACGTGGAGCACTCGGTCGCGAAGGCCGGCGAGCCGCTCCGGTTGACGGAGCCGTTCCCGATCGTGCTCGACCCGGCCGACCTGCTCAGCCGGTCAAGTCGGTGAGCGCCGGGGCGAGCAGCAGGGACACCGCCAGGGCGAGGGCGGCCAGGTTGACCAGGCCGAAGAAGCCGACCCAGAGCAGCCCGGGCAGCCAGGTGATCCCGGCCAGCTGGTCGGCGTCGGAGTCCGGCGCCCGGCCGCGCCAGCGCAGCGACTGCAGCTCGCCGACTGGCCGGACCCCGCCGACCAGCAGGAACCACACGAACGCGTACGCGAAGGCGGCCTGCACCTCGGGCTCGGTGTAGCTGGTCACCCCGAAGATGGCCGCCCCGGCGACCAGCACCGACAGCAGCCCGTACAGGTTGCGGATCATCAGCAGCACCGCGAACAGCAGTGCCAGGCTCACCCACAGCAGCAGCGTGATCCGGCCCTCGGCCAGCAACCAGGCACCGCCCAGCCCGAGCAGCGACGGCGTCAGGTAACCGGCCAGCAGGGTCAGCGCCATCCCCAGCCCGCTCGGCCGGCCGCGGGACAGGGTCAGCCCGGACGTGTCCGAGTGCAGCCGGATCCCGGACAGCCGGCGGCCGACCAGCACCGCGGCCAGCGCGTGCCCGCCCTCGTGGGCGATCGTGATGCCGTTGCGGGCCAGCCGCCAGCTCGGCCGGACGGCCACCACCAGCAGGGCCAGCGCCGCAGTCACCGCCACCAGCGTGGCGGGCGGGTCTGGCTGGGTGCCGAGCACCCGGTCGAGAAGATCCGAGGAGAAGTCCACGGCGCCCCAGCCTGCCATATCCGGGCCGGGTGCGAGGTACCCTCACCTCCGTGAACGGGGGCCAGGAGCCGGTGCTGCGGGTGGAGCGGGGGACCGTGACCGCCGAGGAGCTGGCGGCGCTGGTCGGTGCGCTGCTCGCCGGCCGGCGCGGGCCGGTCCCGGCGGCCGGCGCCCCGCCCCGGCTGACCGGGCGGTGGGGTGCCCCGCCCCCGTGGCGCGCCACCAGCAACGCCCACGGCTGAGCGAGCCGGCTGCTAGGCGAGGCAGGCCAGGGCGGTCCGGAGCCGATGGTCGAGCGGGTGGTCGTCCGGCAGCCGGGCCACCGTTGCCGCCACGAACTCGGGCGCCGGCAGCACCGCGCTCACCCCGTCCGCCCGTACCTCGAAAGCTGCTCCGGCCGGCACCACCCGGACCGGCCGGCCCTGCTCGGCCAGCACGAACCGGCCGACCCTCGCCCGCCAGCCGGTGCGGCCGGGCTCCTCGGCAGGTGCCACCGGTGCGCTGACGTCGTCGGCGTGGGTGGCCAGCTCGGAGGAATAGTGGAAGGTCTGCAACCCGACCGGGTACGGCCCGGCGGCGGTGGCCAGGACCGCGTCCCGGCCCCGCTCCCGCATCCGTCGCCGGGTCAGCTGGTTGGCCTCCCGCCACTCCTCGAGCACCTCGACCACCGGCAGGTCGCGCCGCTGCTGGACGCACCACTCGTTGAAGCCGGCCAGCCCACCCGGCGCCCCGGCCCGCTCCAGCCGGGCGAACAGCTCCTCGACCGTGCCGTCCAGGCAGGCATGGTTGTACGCCTCCTCGCCGGCGAGGTGGGCCAGCACGTCCCGGACCGCCCAGCCGGCGCACCGGGACGGGCGCCGCCAGCCGGCCTCGTCCCGGGACCCGAAGAACCGGTCCAGCCGCCGCGCCTCCACATCGAACAGATCGAACGGATCGTCGTGATCCAGGTTAGCCAGGTCCGGCGGCTCCATGACCCCTCACCCCATTCTCGCGGCGGCCCGCTGAGCCAGCTCCCGGACATCGGCCGATGCCTGGTAGACGATCGTGGTGACGGCGTCCCCGACCCGCACCACCGCGACCCGGTGGAACTCACCGACCGGCTCGATCTGGTCATCCTCGTTGAACGCGTACTGCTCCACCCGCAGTAGCAGCGACTCATCGCCGGCGAACCCGGTCTCCTCCACCTCGTAGTAGGTGGGGGCCGTCTCGTCGCCGTCCACTCCGCGGCGGGAGCACAGCTGGACGTACGCGCGGACGTCGGCCAGGTTCGACTGGGCGGCACCGGGCTCGAACAGCTCCACGATCTGGTCGACCCGTTCTGGCACCGCCTCGCCGTCCCGCACCCAGCTCACGGTGCCCAGGTCCCACCGCTGCCGGATCGACGGATAGTCCTCGATCCGGAACTCCGGGCACCACGCCTGCGCACCGTCCCAATACCACTCACCCTCCAGCAGCTCGTTGCCGGCCGGCTCCCAGCCGGCGCCGCCGAGGTCGTCCGCGGTCAGCAGCCACGGCGCGGGGACCTCGGTGCGGGTCGGCTCCGGATCCGGCGGGCTCGTGGGGCTGGTCGGGGCCGGCTCTGGCGTGTCCCGGGAGCTGGTCGCGGCCGGCGGCGCCGGGTCCGGTCCGGGGGCACCGGTCAGGGTCACCACGCTCCCGGCGCCGAGACCGGTCACCGCCAGCACCGCGACTCCGACCGACACGGCCTGCCGGTTGGCGCGCTGCCGGCCCCGCCGCCGCACCGCCGCGGCCGGGGCGAACGGCGCCGGCGGTGCCTGCCCGCGCAGCTGCTCGAAGAACTCATCGAGCTGATTAGACATGAGCATCCTCCGATACTCCGAGCTGCTGGGCCAGCGCCCGCCGCCCGCGCGACAGCCGGGCCTTGACCGTGCCCTCCGGCACCCCGGTCTCGGCCGCCACCTCGGCCACCGGCAGCCCGGCCAGGTGGTGCAGCACGATCGCGGTGCGCTGCGCGACCGGCAGCTTCCGCAGCGCGGTCACCAGCGCCACCGTGTCCGGGCCGGGGCCGGGCAGCGCCGGCGGCTCCCCCAGCCGCCGGTGCGCCACCAGCCGGTTCCGGGTGCGCCGCCACCGGCTGACCGCGATCCGGCGGGCGACCGTGCGCACCCACGCCTCCGGGTCTCCGTACCCGCCGACCCGCGACCAGCGCTGCCAAGCTCGCGCGTACGCCTCGTGCACCGCGTCCTGAGCCTCGGCCGGGTCACCGGTCAGCGCGTGCAGGCAGTTGAACAGCCGCTGCCGGCTCGCCCGGTAGAAGGCGTCGAAGCTGGTCTGGTCGGGCACACCCACAGTGTCGGGCACACCATAGTCACGTCCGAAGCTAGGTGCAGGTTGCCGGCTCCGCCACGGCCAGGCACCGGGTCTGGGCCGCGGTGCGATCCGACGTACGCACAGTGGTCACCCGATCACCATGACGTACCACGGCCGCGTACCAGGTCTGGCTGGCGGGCGGGACCAGGTGGACGGTCTCGACCAGCAGCGACTCGTCGCCACCGAAGGCCGTCTCGACCACCCGGTTCTGGGCCAGGAACCCGGACGGGTCGTGCGCCCCGCCGTACTCGTACCGCCCGCATTCCTGCACCACCGAGCGGATCTCCGCGACCGCCCGGATCCCCCAGCCGGCCTCGTACTCCTCCACCTGCTCGGTGACGCCCGGCCGGTCGGTGACCTCGGCCGACCGGCGGTGCTGCGCCGCCTCCAGCTCGCCCGGCTGGTAGGCCAGGCAGTGCGGCATCTGCCAGGCCCACGCCGGGAGGTTGTCCCTCCGGACCGGGGCGGCCACCTGCCCGGCGCAGCCAGGCAGCAGCAACAGCCCGACCCCGGCCGCCAGCCACCGCCGGTACCCGCCCATGGCACCCCACCTCGCCCTCCCGATCGGCTCTGGCCAGATAACGGGTCCGGCCCAGTGGTTGGTTGCGCGCATATCTGATTCACGCCTGCGGGCACCGGCGGGTTGCGAGCCGGCGGGTACCCTGAACGGCCGTGAACGGTGATCGGGTACGCCCCCGGTTGGTGCTGGCGTCGGCGAGCCCGGCCCGGCGGCGCAGTCTGTCCGCCGCTGGCATCGACGCCGAGGTGGTGCTCAGCGGCGTGGACGAGTCGTCGGTCGACGCGGCCCGACCGGAGACGCTGTGTGCGGTGCTGGCCCGGCTGAAGGCGCAGGCGGTGGCGGACCGGCTGCGGCACGGTCCCGGCCCGACCGAGGGCGTGCTGGTGCTCGGCTGCGACTCGGTGCTCGCCTTCGAAGGGGAGGCGCTGGGCAAGCCGGTCGACGCGGCCGAGGCGGTGGCCCGGTGGCGGCGGATGCGCGGCCGGGACGGCGTGCTGCACACCGGGCACGCGCTGGTCGAGCTTAGCTCCGACCGATTCGGCTCCGGGCGGACCGCCGAGGCGGTGGCCGAGAGCCGGGTCTACTTCGCCCAGGTCAGCGACGAGGAGATCGACGCGTACGTGGCGACCGGGGAGCCGCTGGCGGTGGCCGGCGCGTTCACGATCGACGGGTTCGGCAGCCCGTTCGTGGAGCGGGTCGACGGCGACCCGGGCACGGTGGTCGGGCTGTCCCTGCCGCTGCTGCGCCGGCTGCTCGCCGAGCTGGACATCCCGATCACCGCGCTCTGGCGCCGCTGAGCACTGGGGACTATCAGCGGACGGTGCGGGCGAACGAGCGGGCCGCCCAGACCACCGCCAGCGCCGCCAGCGCGCCGGTGATCACCAGGCTCTGCCACACCTTCGGGTCGCCGATGTCGCCGGCGAACAGCGCCCGCACCCCGTCCACCGCCCACGAGAACGGGTTCACCTTGGCGACGTTGACCAGCCAGCCCGGGGCGCCGTACTCGACCGAGATCGGCAGCAGGATCCCGGAGAGCAGGAACACCGGCTGGGCGACCGTGTTCATCAGCGGCGCCAGGGCGTCCTCGCTGCGCACCTTGAGCGCCACCCCGTACGAGACCGCCGAGGTCATCAGCGCGATCAGGGCCAGCATCAGGTACGCGAGCAGCACGTCCCCGAGGTTGGTCCGGAGCCCGAAGAACAGCGCCAGCACGGTGATGATGACCGCCTGCACGACCAACGTCATGGCGTCCCGCAACGACCGGCCGAGCAGCAGCGCCAGCCGGCTGATCGGGGTCACCCGGGACCGTTCGATCACCCCGGCCCGCAGCTCGGCGATCAGCCCGAACCCCTGGAACAGCCCGCCGAAGATGGCGATCAGCACCAGCATGCCCGGCACGAAGACCCGGTACACCTCGGCGTTGGTGGTCAGCCCGAGCGGGCCCTCCAGGGCCGGCTTCAGCAGCGGCGCGAACAGCAGCAGGTACATGACCGGCTGGAAGATCCCGACGAAGATCCACACCGGTTGGCGGAGCTGCAGCACCGCCTGCCGCTGGAAGATCAGCCAGGTGTCTCGGAGCAGCTTCATGTGTTCTCATTCCTCCCGCAGCGACCGGCCGGTCTTGGCCAGGAACACGTCGTCGAGGCTGGGCCGGTGTACCTCGATCGAGTCCAGCGGGATCTGCGCCCCCTCCAGCGCGCGCATGATCTGCGGCACCGCGGTGGCGCCGTGGTCCACGTACAGCCGCAGGTCGGCCTCGTGGGTCTCCAGCTTGCGCACGTAGGGCTGGGTGTCGAGCACCTCGGCGGCGGAGGTGGTACGCGCCTCGGAGCGCTCCACCCCGGCCGGCTGCAGGCCGACCGTCACGACCTCACCGGAGATCTCCCGCTTCAGCGAGGCCGGCGTACCCTCCGCCACCAGCTCGCCGTAGTCGATGATCGCGATCCGGTCGCAGAGCGCGTCCGCCTCCTCCAGGTAGTGGGTGGTGATGAACACGGTCATGCCCTCGGTGCGCAGCCGCCGGATCTCCTCCCACATGTGCGCCCGGCTCTGCGGGTCCAGCCCGGTGGTCGGCTCATCCAGGAACACCACCCGCGGCTCGTGCACGATCCCGAGCGCGATGTCCACCCGCCGCCGCTGCCCGCCGGAGTAGGTCTTGCACTTGCGATCCGCGTACTCGGTGAGCTGAAAGGCCGCCAGCGCCTCGGTCGCCCGGCGCTGCGCGTCCGGCTTGCGCAGCCCGTACATCCGGGCGTGCAGCGTGAGCTCCTCCCGGGCGGTCACCTCGTCCCAGGTGCTGCCGCCCTGCGCGACGTAGCCGATCCGGCGCCGCACCTCACCCGGGTCGGTCCGCAGGTCCACCCCGGCGATCGTGGCCTCGCCGCCGTCCGGGTCGATCAGGGTGGCGAGCATCCGGAGGGTGGTCGTCTTGCCGGCCCCGTTCGGACCAAGGAACCCGAAGATCTCCCCCTGCTCGACTCGCAGGTCCACCCCGCGTACCGCCTCCACTGTCTTTACTTCCCGACCCTGCCGGGAGCGGTATGACTTCCGCAGTCCTCTGGTCTCGATGATCACGGCCGCCACCTTATCCCGTGCCACCATGACGCCAGTAAGACATCACGCGACTGTGGGCCGGTACACTCCCGGCATGCGAAGCGTGCTCATCGCCAACCGCGGCGAGATCGCGGTACGGGTGATCCGGGCCTGCCGGGACGCCGGGCTCGCCAGTGTGGCGGTGTACGCCGACCCGGACCGGGACGCGCTGCCGGCCCGACTCGCAGACCAGGCGTACGCGCTGGGTGGAGACACCGCCGCCGACACCTATCTGCGGGTCGACAAGTTGCTCGACGTCGCGGCCCGGTCCGGGGCCGACGCGGTGCACCCCGGCTACGGCTTCCTGGCCGAGAACGCCGACTTCGCCGAGGCGGTGACCGGCGCCGGGCTGACCTGGATCGGGCCGCCGCCGGCCGCGATCCGGGCGCTCGGCGACAAGGTCGCCGCCCGGCACCTGGCGATGCGGGCCGGCGCGCCGCTGGTCCCGGGCACGGCGGACCCGGTCGCCGGTCCGGATGAGGTGGTCGCGTTCGCCGAGCAGCACGGCCTGCCGGTGGCGATCAAGGCGGCGTTCGGCGGCGGCGGGCGGGGCCTGAAGGTGGCCCGGACGCTGGCCGAGATCCCGGCCCAGTTCGAGTCGGCCACCCGGGAGGCGGTGGCCGCGTTCGGGCGCGGCGAGTGCTTTGTGGAGCGATACCTGGACCGGCCGAGGCACGTGGAGGCGCAGGTGCTGGCCGACCAGCACGGCACCGTGGTGGTGATGGGTACGCGGGACTGCACGCTCCAGCGCCGGCACCAGAAGCTGGTCGAGGAGGCGCCGGCGCCGTTCCTGACCGAGCCGCAACGGGCCGCCATCCACGCCTCCGCGAAGGCGATCTGCGCCGAGGCCGGCTATGTCGGGGCCGGGACGGTGGAGTATCTGGTCGGTTCGGATGGGGTGGTCTCGTTCCTGGAGGTGAACACCCGGCTGCAGGTGGAGCACCCGGTCACCGAGGAGACCACCGGCGTCGACCTGGTGCGGGAACAGTTCCGGATCGCGGCCGGCGAGCCGCTGCGGTGGCGGGAAGACCCGGCCCCGCGCGGGCACGCGATCGAGTTCCGGATCAACGGGGAGGACCCGGGGCGGGACTTCCTGCCGGCCCCCGGGACGGTCACCGGGCTGCGGCTGCCGGCCGGCCCCGGGGTGCGGGTGGACGCCGGCATCGAGGCCGGCGGCGTGGTCGGCGGCAACTTCGACTCGCTGCTGGCCAAGCTGATCGTCACCGGCGAGACCCGGACCGAGGCGCTGGAGCGGGCCCGCCGAGCGCTGGCCGAGCTGGCCGTCGACGGGCTGGCCACGGTGCTGCCGTTCCACCGGCTGGTGGTGCGGGATTCGGCGTTCACCGCCGAGCCGTTCACCGTCCACACCCGATGGATCGAGACCGACTGGGCCGGCGGGGTCGAGCCGTTCGCCGCGCCGGCCGGTTCCGGTGACCCGGAACCGGCCCGGGAGACGGTGGTGGTGGAGGTGGGCGGCAAGCGGCTGGAGGTGTCGCTGCCGGCCGGGTTCGGGACCGGCGGCGGTGGGGCGGGTGCTGGCCGGCCGGCGCCGCGGCGCCGCGGCGGGGGCAGCCAGTCCACGGTGGCCGGTGGCGACGCGCTCACGGCGCCGATGCAGGGCACCATCGTCAAGGTCACGGCGGCCGAGGGCGACCAGGTGTCGGAGGGCGACCCGGTGATCGTGCTGGAGGCGATGAAGATGGAGCAGCCGCTGAACGCCCACAAGTCCGGGAAGGTCAGCGGCCTGACCGCGGCGGTCGGAGACGTGGTCTCCCCCGGCGCCATCATCTGCAAGATCACCTAGGGCTTTGCCACCCTGTTGCCGGCTGCTGCAGGCGCATGTAGAATGCATGCATGAATGTGTCGCTGCAGATTCGGGACGTGCCGGGCGAGGTGCGCGATGCCATCGCCGCGCTCGCCGCGGCCAACGGCCAGTCCATGCAGGGATACCTGTTGGAGCTGGTGCGCCGAGAGGCCAGGGTAGCCCGCAACCGCACGCTGTTCGACCGGCTCGCCGGCAAGCGAGTACGCGGCCTGGTGGTGGACGACATCGTCACGACCATCCGACGGGGGCGGGACGACCCCGACCGGGCTGACCCGGACGTCGCGTGATCGTCGTCGACGCCAACGTGATGGTGTTCGCGCTGGCCTCTGACGACCCGGCCGGCGAGGCTGCTCGCGGAGTGCTGGCGGCCGATCCGCTGTGGCTGGCGCCAACGCATATGCCGATCGAGGTCATGCGCACGTTCTGGCGAAAGGTCATCGGGCGGCAGCTCGACGCCGCAGACGCGGAGATCTACGTGTCCGCGCTGCTGGACACCGAGGTCACGTACCACGGTGTGGACGCCGGGCTGCTGGCCGCCATCTGGCGGCTACGCCACCACATCTCTGCCTACGATGCCGCATACGTTGCGCTCGCCGAAGCGTACGGCGCGGCACTCGTGACCTTCGACCAGCGGCTGGCAAAGGCGGCGAGCCCGCTCGGCGTGTCTGTCGTGGTCCCAGCCTGACGTACCCGCTCACCGCCCGGCGGCTGGTCCCGCTCGACGCCAGCCGACCTCGATCCGGCGCACGTTGCCGGCCGGGGCGACCTGGTCGGCCGGTCCAGCCGCCTGGGAGGAGTCAGTCCTCCTCGGCGTCGACCTCGCTCGGCGGGCCGTTGTAGGCGTCCAGCGCCTCCTGGATCGTGCCGTCGACGACCAGCTTGCCGCGGTCGAGATAGAAGCCGCGCTTGCAGAACCGGGTCAGCTGCGGCTGGCTGTGCGAGACCAGCACCAGGGTGCGCCCCTCGGCGAGCAGCCCGTCGATGACCTTGTAGCACTTCTGCTTGAACTCCCGGTCGCCGACCGCCAGCGCCTCGTCGACCAGCAGCAGCGGATGCGGCAGCCGGGACACCAGCGAGAACGCGAGCCGCACCTTCATGCCGGAGGAGTAGTGCCGGACCGGGCTGTCGATCGCGTCCCGGACCTGGTCGCCGGCGAAGTCCACGATCTCGTCGAACCGGGCCCGGATCTCCTTGCGGGTCAGCCCGTGCAGCGAGGCGACCAGATTGACGTTCTCCCGGCCGGTGAGGTCCCCGGAGAAGCCGGCCGACAGCTGGATCAGCGGCGCCACCCGACCCCGGACCACCACCTCGCCCTCGTCCGGCTTCAGCACCCCGGCGATCAGCTTCAGCAGCGTGCTCTTGCCGGTGCCGTTCTTGCCGATGATCCCGACCGCCTCGCCGGGGTGGACCTCGAACGACAGGTGCCGCAGCGGCCAGAAGGTCTCGCGGCTCTGCTGCGGCCGGCGCCGGTCCCGCCGGAAGGCGTGGATGAAGCTCTCGCGCAGGCGGAGGTTGCGGCGCCGGTTCCGGACGAACTCCACGCCGAGGTTGCGGGCCTCGATAATCGGCTCGCTCACGCGGCAACTCCCGCTCGGGCCGCTTGACCGCGAGCCTCGCGGCCACTCGCTCGGTTCGCTGCGCTCACTACAACTCCTTGAGGACGGCCGGCTCAAGACGCCGGAACACCAGCCAGCCCGCCACCAGCATCGTCAAGCATCCGACCACGCAGGTGATCAGCAGCCCCGCGGACGGGAACAGCTGCGGGAACCACGCCGCGTGGTGGACCTCCAGGATACCGACCAGCGGGTTCGTCTTGTAGATCACCTTCACCCACACCGGCAGCGTGCTGGTCTCCACCAGCACCAGTGGGTAGAGGATCGGGCAGCCGTAGAAGACCAGCCGCTGGATCATGCGCATGAATCGCTCGATGTCCTGCATCATCACGTTGACCGACGACAGCAGCAGCGCGACGCCGGTCAGGAACACCGCCTGCAGCAGGATCGCCAGCGGCAGCACCAGCAGCCACCGGCTGAAGTCCACTCCGAGAATGGCCGCGAGCACGGCGAGAATCGGGATTCCGGCCAGGAACTCCGCGGAGCGGGCCAGCACTCGGCCGATCGGGAAAACCTCCCGAGGGACGTTCATAGTGGTGATCAGGGCCTTCTGCGCGGTGAGCGCCCCGGTCGCTTCGCTGAGGACCCCGCTGGTCCACATGAACGAGAAGATACCGGACATAAGGTATAGGATGTAGTGCTCTTCCGGGATCACCCCCCCTCGTCCGCCGCGTTCCATCACCACGACGAAGACGAAGTAGTAGATCAGCCCGATCCCGAGCGGCTCCAGCAACGACCACAGATAACCCATGATCGACTGCTGGTACTTGACGGCGAGGTCGCGGCGGACCAGATACTGCAGGACGTTCCGCGAACGCCATACCCCAACCAGGCTGGATGTCACGGAGCCTCCATCAGTGCCTCGGGCCGGCGCCGGCGGTCCGCGGATGTAGCCGCAATCCCTGCGCGGCCGACGCCACAGGCTAGCAGGCCGGCGCCGCCGGCCCGGTCGCCATCCCGGCGGGCAGTATGCTGGCCCCGACTTGACGACCGTCTCAGGAGGGCAGATGACGACTGCGACCGGCCGGACGGCCGGACGCCGCGCGGGCACCCGGTCGGTGCCGCAGCAGCCGGCGACCCACCAGCCCGCCGCCCCTACCCAGCCCCCCGGCGCCCAGCCGCTGGACGTGACCGTGGTGCTGCCGTGCTTCAACGAACGGGAACACGTGCTGGCCGAGGTGGAGCGGATCAGCGCCGCGATGCAGGACAGCGGCTACGAGTGGGAGCTGCTGGCGGTGGACGACGCCTCCACCGACGGCACCCGGCAGGTGCTGCAGGAGGCGGAGCTGCGGTTCCCGCGGCTGCGGGTGCTGGCGCTGCCGCGCAACGGCGGGTCCGGCACCGCCCGACGGATCGGCACCCAGCAGGCCCGCGGGGAGGTGGTGGTGTGGACCGACGCCGACCTGACCTACCCGAACCAGCGGATCCCGGAGCTGGTGGCGCTGCTGGACAAGGACCCCAACGTCGACCAGGTGGTGGGCGCGCGCACCAGCGAGCAGGGCAGCCACAAGCTGCTCCGGGTGCCGGCCAAGTGGCTGATCCGGAAAGTGGCCGAACGGCTGGCCGGGGAACAGATCCCGGACTTGAATTCTGGGTTAAGAGCTTTCCGCCGGGAGGTGTCGCTGCCGTATCTAAGGCTGCTGCCGCCCGGGTTCTCGTGCGTCACCACGATCACGATGGCGTTCCTGCACAACCAGCACCATGTGCACTACATCCCGATCGAGTACGCGAAGCGAGCCGGCCAGTCCAAGTTCCACTTCCTCAAGGACGCGTACCGCTATATCCTGCAGGTGCTCCGGATGGTGATGTACTTCAACCCGCTCAAGGTGCTGATGCCGCCGGCGCTGCTGCTGATCGGGATCGGGGCGGCGAAGGTCGGCTACGACCTGATCGCCAACCCGTTCCGGATCGCCACCAACACAATCCTGCTGCTGATGACCGGGCTGATCGTCGGCTCGATGGCACTGCTGGCCGACCTGATCGTCCGTTCCCGCGCGGAGTAGCTCTGGTCTGCCCCGGAAGGACGCCCGCATGACCCGCCCGCGCACCGTCACCGCAGCTGCCGGGACCGCCCCGCCGGAACGGTCTACCCGGTCGCTGCTGGCGGTGCTGCTGCTCACCGCGGTGATCGCGGTCAACCTGGCCCAGTTCCGGTCCGTCGACCAGGCCACTGTCGACAGCTTCGACGCCGTGCACCGCAACGACACCGCGGACATCGTCGAGATCTCCTACCGGGAGTGCGACTGGTGCCGGGACCGGTACGGGCTGCACCTGGCGCTCGGCATGCTGGCACCCGGGTCGACGGTGATCGTCCCGGCCACCAGCCCGTACGCCGAAAGCCAGGCGCAGGCCGGCGAGCTCACCCTCCGGCTGACCGCGTACGGGCGGGTCGGCGGCGTCGACTGGGTGGGGTACGAGCAGCCGCCGCAGCTGCTGTCGACGACCGACGTCAGCGGGTCGGTGGTGGCGAGCGGGCCGGGCGGTGCGAAGGGGCGGCCCTGGGCGCTGGCGCTCGCCCCGCCGGTGCCCGACGGCGCCGGGCCCGGCGACCCGGACGGCTACGTCGCCCGGGCTCTGGCCGCCGGGGAGCACCGGCACCCGACCCGGCCGCCCCGGGAGTTCGTCCTGCTGCGGTGGGACGTCGCCCGGGACGCCCACCCGTACCAGGACCTGCTGGTGGAGAGCTCGCTGCTGCCGGCGGCGGTGCGCGTGGAGCTGGCCCGATGATCGCCGAGCTGGTGAGCGTGCTGGCGGTGCTCGCCGGGGGCAGCTTGCTGGTCCGGGCGGCTGGGCTGACCGGCTGGTCGGTCCCGGCGTTCGGCCTGGTGGCCGGGGTGTGCGTGCAGCTGACGGTGGGGCTGGTGCAGGTGGTCACACCGCTGCCGACCACGCCCGTGCTGACCCTGGCGCTGACCGCCGGGCTGCCGGCGCTGTGGTGGGCGGTCCGGTGGTGGCGAGGCCACGACGTCGGGCTGCCGGTGCGCTGGACGGCGCTGGTGCTAGCCGCGGTGGCCGGCGGGGTGCTGGTGCTGCGGGCGGCCAACCTGGTGAAGTGGCACACCGACTCGCTGCGCTACCTGATGACCGGGACCCTGCTGGCCGACGGGACCTACTACTCCGGGGTGTCCACACACAACATCACCAAGCGGCTGATCGGGGTGCCGCTGCTGCACGCCCCGGCGCAGCTGTCCGGCGAGCAGTACCTGCGCGCGATCACGCCGCTGCTGGCGGTCGCGACGGTCGCGATCGTGGTCTGGCTGTTCCGGCAGGGCATGCGGGACCGGATCGACCCGACCCAGCTGGCGGTCTTCGCAGTCCTCGGTGGACTGTTGCTGGTGACCGGAAATCGGTTCGTGTTCAGCGCCTTCTACCTGAACGGGCACCTGCTGTTCGCGGTGCTGCTGCTGGTGGTGGCCGGCGCCGGCTGGCTGCTGCTCACCGGCGTGCTCACCGGCGCGGACCGGCTGGCGCCGGCGCTGCGGCTGCTCCAGCTGCTCGCCCTGCCGGCGATGGTGGTGACCCGCCCGGAGGGCTCGCTGATGGCCGCGGTCGCGCTGCTGCCGATGCTGCTGTCCACCCGGGTCCGGGTGCCTCACCGCGCCGCGGCGCTGGCCACGCTCGGTGTGTCCACGATGGTCTGGCAAGGCTTCGTGCTCTGGGTCCACCGGGAACGGGGGGAGGCGGTGCCGGCGACCGTCGCGGCGATGCTGGCGCTCGGGCTGCTGTTGCTGGCGCTCTCCGCCGGCCTGTTGCGATGGGAGACCCGGCTGTCCCGCGCGGACCGGCTGCCGTCCCGCCCGGACCGGCTGCTGTGGGTCGCCGAGGCCGGGCTGTGGCTGGCGCTGGCCGGGTTCGCGCTCCGGGACCCAGCCATCCTGGTCGACAGTGTCGACGCGACCATCCAGAACGTCGTGTTCGGCGACGGGAAGTGGGGCTCCTCGCTGGTCGCGCTCGGGCTGCTGGTGCTCGGGGCGGTGACCTTCCTGCGGGCACCCGGCGCGGCCAGCCTCCGGTTCCCGGTGACCACCTTCATCCCGCTGGCGTTCCTGCTCGCGTACCTGCGGGACGCCGCCTACCGGGTCGGCTACGGTGACTCGCTGAGCCGAATGTTCATGCACATCGTGCCGCTGGCGGTGCTGTTCGTGATGGTGACCTACTCGCGTACCGACTGGTCTTCACTGTGGACCCGGCTGGGATCGTCCACTGAGGGGAGCGAGCGCCGTGGCGTCGCGGGCTAACCTGCCCCGGCGGGTGGCCGGCCGGGCCCGCCGGGAGCTGGCCCGGCTGCGCCGGGTGACCGTTCGGGCCGGCGGGGCCGGCGAGGTGCGGGTGTCCCGGCTGCGTGGCCCCGGGTGGCTGCACTTCCGGCTGGCCGACGAGCCGGCCCGGTACGCGGTGCGGGGCGGGACGCTGCGGTTGCTGCTCCCCGACCCGGCGGCGCTGATCCGGCTCGCCGCCTCCGGGCTGCTGGTCGGGCAGGTCCGCCGGCTCCGGGTGCGGCTGGCCGACGCGCCGGAGTGGCTGGTCACCGCGGTCCGGCCGCCCCGGCTCGGCCGCACCGCGGTCGGGGTCGGGTGGCGGCGACGCGGGCGGCGGCTGACGGTCACCCTCCGCTGGTCGAAGCCGTACGGGGTGGACCGGGCGCTCGCCGACGCGATCGCCGCGGTGGTCCGGGCCCGGCCGTGGGACCAGGCCAGCGGACCGGTGCCCGCGCTGGACCGGACCGCCTGGCTGCACGGCGGCGCCAGCTGGCCGCAGGGGCACCTGGTGACCCGCCCGCCGGACGTCCCGCCGGACCCGCTCGGCCGGCCACTCGGCCCGTACCAGCTCTCCGAGCCGCCGCCCGCGCCGCTCCCGCCACCACTCATCACCACCGTCGCGAACCCCTTCGGGCGCAGGCTGGTCGGCACCGCCGCCGCGTACCGGCTGTTCCAAGAGCCGGGCCGGCTGTCGTTGCGGGACGAGTCCGGCCGGGTGGTGCTGCGGCTGGACCGCGGCATTGGGCCGGAGGGGACGGTGGCCGGCGGCGGGTTCGCCAAGTACGCGGTGGCGACCGTCGATTCGACCCCCGGGCCGGACGCCGCCGCCGGGCTACGGGCGCTAGCCGCCTGCGGGGTGGTGTTCGCGGCACCGGACCTGGCGGTGCGGGCGGAGCTGGACCGGCTCGGGGTGGTGGCGGTCGCGCACGCCAAGGAGGTGGACGACCTGCGCGGCTACGCACTGAGCGTGGCGGCGTCCCGGCGGGCCACGATCGACGGCGACGCCGCGCTGCGCCGCACCGAGCTGGCCGCGGCTGGGGCCGGGTCCGGGGCGCTGCCGCTGCCCGGGGTCAGCGTGGTGCTGTCCAGCATGCGGGCCGAGCACATCGACGTCAGCCTCGGGTACCTGGCCGGCCAGACCTATCCGGCGCTGGAGGTGCTGGTCGGCCTGCACGGGTACGAGGTGGACGGTGCGACCCGGGACCGGTGGGCCGGGCTGCTGCGGTGCCCGTTGCGGGTGGTGCCGTTCCCGGCGGAGCTGCCGTTCGGGGCGGTGCTGGGCCGGCTGACCCGGATGGCCGACGGCGAGCTGGTGACCAAACTAGACGATGACGACCACTATGGCCGGCACCACGTGACCGACCTGCTGCTCGCCTGGCACACCAGCGGGGCTGACGTGGTGGCCAAGGGCGCCCGGTTCGTCCACTTCCCGGAGCTGGCCCAGACCATCGACCGGGCGTGGGCCGCGCCGGAGCTGTTCAACGTCACCCCGGCCGGCGGCACCATCCTGGCCAGCCGGGGTGCGCTGGCACAGGTCGGCGGCTGGAGCCACTCCTCCAAGCACGTCGATGAGGACCTGCTGATCCGGGTCCGGTCGGCCGGTGGCCTGGTCTACCGCACCCACGCTCTGGAGTACAGCTACGTGCGCCGGACCACCGGCCACACCTTCGTCACCCGGATCGACGACCTGGCCGAGCAGGGCGAGCGGGTCTACCCGGGTCTGCCCCGCGAGATCATCGACCCGGACCCGGTCCGGCCCACCACCTAACCGCCTTACCGGCGCCGCCGCTGGTACCCGCTACGGGGTCCACAGGCACAAGATCGGCGCTTCACCCGTCACGGATCGGCCGACTGGCGCCTGGCCGGGTCTCAGCAGATGGTGCCTTGGGTGATGGACATACCTGTGTGGTATGTCCATACCTCACGGCTATGGTGCCTAACAAGACGCACCAGCCCGAGGATTCCTGATCCGGACGGGCGTGCGGCCCTACCCATGATCATTACTGGCCCATGCGTCCGTCGATCCGCTCGCGCAACAGGTCGACGTGACCCATGTGGCGGGCGTACTCCTCGATCATTCCGACCAGCACCTCGCGCAGCGACATCGGCCCTCCACCGCTGCCATGCTGATTCAAGGGATCGTCGCCGGTGATGTCGAGACTGGGCGCCTCAGCCACGAACCGCGTGGCGAAGTCCACCTCCGCCCGCCATGCGTCCCACGCCTCCGCAACCACCTGGGGGTCGAGAACAGCACCATCGAAATCACCGTCACGGTCGGTGTCGGAGCAGAACAGCCGGGGCACGTCCTGTCCCGCCATCATCACCCGGAACGTCGCACGCTCCACCTCGGCCAGGTGTCGCACCAGCCCCAGCAGCGACATCGTCGACGGCTCGACGCAACGCCGCGCCATAGCCTCCGCATCAAGACCTGAGCATTTCAGCTCCAATGTGAGGCGTTGACAGCGCAGGGCTTCGACCAGCGTGGTGCGCTCGTCGCCCAACGTTGGTCCGTTCTCACGCGGGTCGTCGTCAGACGGCTTGCCGTCCGCGGTGAACATGTCGGCTCGTCGGGTCGTGGCCATGGCCGCAATCATCGGCGATGCGCATCGCGGCCGACAAGAGATTAATGACACCCGCGCTCATGGTCAACAGGTCCGGGCGCGCCCGGGGCCCTCCTCGACGCCGGCGATGGCCCGGTTCGACGCGCCAAGATCAGACGGCGCGCCCGCGCAGCCGGCTGCCCGCCCGGCGGGCCAGTCGCGCCGCCGCCAGCCGGGCGACTACCCAGCTGGCGCGGGCGAGCGACCGGACCCCGGCGACCTCGACCGAGGCGGGCAGCCACCGGCCGGCCGGCACCGACCCGGCCCGGGCCGCCAGCTCGGCGACCGGGACATCGGACAGGTCGACCACCCCGATCGCCTTCGCGTCCACCGAACCGGCACCGTGCACCTCCCGGACGGCGTCGGCCACCGGGTCGCCGTCCCGCCGCACCCAGCCCGCCCGGTGCAGCGCCGCGGTCCGCCACAGCTCCACCGTGGAGCCGGAACCGGAGGCGGAGCCGGAGCCGGAGCCGGCCTCGGCGTCGGGCACCCGGACCAGCCCGAGCCGGTGCCGGTCGGCGTGCTCCACCAGCCGCCGCACCGCCGGCCGGGCCAGCGCGCAGGTGGCCGGCACCCAGAGCAGGAACGGCGACGGGTACGCCGAGTCCGGCGCCCGCTCGACCAGCCGTACCCGCGGGTCGGAGCGGTAGCTGGCCGCCACCAGCCGCAGGTCGAGAAGCGGGTCGGACAGCGGCGAGACCCGCTGGTCGGACAGCGAGCCCCACGCCCCGACCAGCAGCACCCGCAGGTCGGTCTCGTCCCCGCGCAGGACCGAGTCGACCGCCACCCGGACCCGCTCCAGCGGCTGGCCGTCCACCGTCATCACGACCGTGACCAGCGGCACCGACCAACCCGACCCGCCGGACCTGCGCAACCACCGGGGCTGCGGCATCCGCTCCGCCAGGAACGGCCGGTTATAGCGTTGCAGCGCCTGCTCGTGCCGCATCATGTGGGTCGCCCCCAGGTGCCAGCTGCGCGCCTGCGGCTCCGGCACGAACACCGCACCGGCCTGCGCGAGCCGGTAGCCGAACTCGGTGTCCTCGCCGAGCCGCAACCCGGTGTCGATCCCGCCGGTCGCCTCGTACAGCTCCCGCCGCAGCGCGGCGGTGGCACCCACGTGGACCAGGAAGCCGAGGTGGTCGGCCGACCGCAGCTGACCGGTACGGGCGATCTCCCGCTCGACGTAGTCGTGCGGCTCGGTCCGGTGCCCGGCGAACAGCCCGGCCAGAGCGTCCGGATCCGTCGCCTGGGCCGGGGTCGGCCAACTTGGACCGTCCGGGTGCACGTCCACGAACCGCTTCCAGCCGAGCGTGACCGCGTACGGCAGCCGGTGGTGCCAGCGCGCCTGTGCCTCCACGTGGGACGGATCGACGATCAGATCGGCGTCCAGCCAGTGCAGAATATCGCCGCCGGCGTGGCCGGCACCGGCGTGCAGCGCGTTCGCCCGCCCCCAGCCGGCGGCCGGACGGACCAGCCGGCACCGCGCCGGGCGCAATCCGGGCAGCGTCAGCGGCGGGTCGGAGCCGTCGTCGACCACCACCACGTCGAGCAGCTCGGCCGGGTAGGTCTGCCGGGACAGCGCCGCCAGCGCCAGGTCCAGGCTGGCCTGGCACTGGTACGCGGGGATCACCACGCTGACCGTCAGCTCCGGCCGCCACCGACCCAGCTCCGGCACCTGGAGCGTGGACCAGTCGTTGCGCACGATCCGGGGCACGTCCGTCATGCCGCGCCTATCTCCTGATCGGACGGTAGCCCGTCCCAGCGGCGCTGCGGGTCGACCAGGAAGTGCTCGAGGTCCGCCTCCCAGGTATGGCCGTCGCCGTGTCGGGTGTAGACGAACCCGAGCGGGTGGGTGCGGTAGACCAGGCCACCGCCGGCCAGCACCTGGTCGAGCAGGGCGCGGTCCACCCACCGGGGCACCGGCGGCCAGCCGCCGGCCGCCGCCAGGTCGGCGCGGGCGACGGTGACAGTGCCGCCGGCGACCGTGTCGGTGTAGAACTCGGCTCCCATCCGGCGCCGGACCGTGACATCCTTCGGTTCGAGGTAGACGAAGTCGGCCCCCTTGCCGGCCACGGTGGCGCCGGAGTAGTGCCAGGCTGCGACCACGTCCCAGATGTGCTCGGGACCGTACCGGTCGTCGTCGTCCACCTTGGTCACCAGGTCGCCGCTGGCCGCCCGGGTGGCCTCGGCCAGCGCCTCCCCGAGGTTCCGCTCGGCCGGGATCTGCACAAGCGGGCCGGTGAGCCGGGTTCCCGCCGGCAGCTCGCCGCCGTGCAGCCCGACCACCACCTCCAGCTCCGGATAGGTCTGGGCGGTCATCGCCGCGACCGCGGCGGCCAGCAGGTGCGGGCGCTTGGTCACCAGCAGCGCGGAGACGGCGGGCGGCCGGGCGAGCCCCTCGGCGTGGTGGCGGATCGCCGACCGCCGTTGCCGGACGCTGCGCACCTCCCAGCTGAGCGGGTCGGCGGCCCGGTCCGGCAGCGGTTCCCGGAGCCGGGCAGCCAGCTCCGGTGCGAGCAGGTCGGGCGGGTCCGGGGCGTGCAGCACCACCCCGGTCATCGCCAGCTGGGCCAACACCTGCGCCACCGCGGTCGGCGGCGGCCCGGCCCGGTCCTGGTAGCTGACGGCGCCGAGACCGGCCAGCGTCGCCCGCTGCGGCTCGTCCAGCGGCTCGCCGGCCCAGCCGGCCACGACCACGACGCCGTCCGGCCGCCGGGCGACGTCCCAGCGGACCCGGCCGGCGTCGACCGCCAGCGTAAGCCGACCGGCGGGCAGGCGGGACCCGTACCGGTCGCGTCCCCGGGGGTTGGCAGCCGTGGCGTCGACCGTCACCATCCGGCCGCCGGCGGCCGTCCCGGCGCCTGCCGGATGGACCGGTTCCAGCGCCGGCCGTACCGCCGCCAGGATCCGCGGTACGGGCACCGGCTCGGCCAGGGTGACCGACACGGTGGCCCGGCCCCGCCCGCCCGGCGGCAGGCTCACCTCCTGGTGCACCAGCCCCGGCAGCGGCCCGGGCCGCCCGGACCAACCGGGGTACGGGGTGCGCCAGTCGCTGACCTCCACCCGCAGGGTCCGGGCGGTCAGCTCCGGTTCGGTGGCGGCCGGCAGCCGCCGCAGCGCCCCGGGCGACCCGACGGTGACGTCAACCTCCCCCGGCCGGGGGGTGGTCGTCGCGCCCGGGGCCGGTTCCGACCAGGCCGGCAACCGGCGCGGCACCGCCCGCCGGATCGCGCCGCCGGCCCGCCGCAGCCGGGTCCGCAGCCGGACCCGGCGCTGGACCCGCCGAACCAGGCCCCGGACCCCACCACCGCCCGCTAGCCCGGTCACCCGCCTCCTCCTCTGCCCCGCCAGCTCCATCGGCACCCTACCTCGGGGGGCCGGCCATTCGGTTAGGGCCTGTATCGAAGTCAGCGGGGGTGGGTGCGCGGGCCCCGGCGTGTCGTTGATCGATAGACGGT
Source organism: Micromonosporaceae bacterium (assembly GCA_009377645.1). Lineage (GTDB taxonomy): Bacteria > Actinomycetota > Actinomycetes > Mycobacteriales > Micromonosporaceae > Natronosporangium. The sequence continues at coordinate 30,381 of WHTQ01000045.1, forward strand.
GAGGTCCCCGGCAGATGGTTTGCCGACCAGGGCAGACCATCAGTACGTAGACCTCGCGGCCACTGTAGCGGTGACCGGGGGTCGACCTGACTTACGTGCAGCGGGCTGGGCTGGAGCCGCTGCTCCCAAGCCGGGCAAGAATCCGGGTCGGCCGCCAAGGTGGAGCAAGCGGCAGCTCATCGACAGGATCAGGTGGCGGATCAGGTCGGTGCGCCGCAGCGGGACGTGCCGGCCTGTACCGGGTCCTGGCCGGCGGTGTAGGCGTTGCTTCGCCGCTGGCAGCGTGCTGGAACCTGAGCGCGGATCCGGTCCAGGTCGCCTACCACGCCACGTACACCGACACCAGCGGAAGGCCGTCTGGACTCTGTAATGGGCTGAACGACGGATGGACAAGTTCGCTTCCAGTCGGTCTCATGAGTGCGGCATCGCCGCGTCGCTCCTGGCTATCTCGCAGCGGTTGATCGCCCACAAGGAAATAGAGACTCTCGACTATATGTGAGGTCATATTGTTTGGACCTGCTCAACGGTGGGCAGCTTTCGCATCGGTGGCGACGCTCGTGATAAGCGGGGCGGTGATCGGCACCACCGCGAGCGCGTCCGAGGCGGATGAGCTCCCCGTGGTTGCGGAGTTGGAAGGGCTAGATGCCGCAGCCGCCGACCGGTTCGTGGCGCACCGGGAGACCGGTACGGGGCTGCAAACGGCTGCGGTCCCGCCGGGGGAGTGCCGGACCGCCACCGACGTCCACAAAAAGCCAATCATGGTGCGCTATGCCGGCGCGAACCGATACGAGACCGCAGCCTGCGTCTCGTTCTGGACCTGGTCCGCCTGGGACGCGGACGTGGACCCCGACTTCAAGGCAAAGGCGGTCGTGCTGGCCAGCGGCGACGCTTTCCCTGACGCGCTCGCGGGCGGTCCGCTCGCCGCGCACGCGCAGGGCCCGCTGCTGCTGAGCCCACCGGACGAGCTCCCGCCAGCGATCATGACCGAGATCCAGCGAGTCCTGGCACCCGGTGGGCTGGTCTACCTGCTGGGCGGCGCGACTTCGCTCTCCAACGCGATCCGCAACGAGCTGCAGGCGGCCAGCTTCACCACTCGCCGCTTGGCCGGTAGCAACCGTTATGAGACCGCGGTGGCGATCGCGGACGAGCTTCCGGACACCAGCAACTTCTTCTTCGTCACCGGCGACAACTTCCCCGACGCGCTCGGCGCGGGCACGGCGGCGGCAACGCTGTCGCTGGACGCGAAGCTGGATACCAACCCAGACACGCGGCCATACGTGATGCTGCTGACCGACGACGCCACTATGCCCACAGCGACGCGCGACTTCGCCATCGCGCGGGGCAACCAATTCCGGGAGTGGACGCTGGTGACCGCCGGTGGCGCGGCCGACCAGGCGGCGGTTGCCACGTTCGGCGCGGATAGTCTGGCGGCGCGGTTCGTCGGCTCGAACCGGTACGAAACCGCCGCGCTGATCGCCGAGGAGATCTTCAGCGTTGACGGCGCTTTGGTGGGCTTCTACGCCGGCCTCGCGACCGGTCTCCACTTCCCGGACGCGCTGCCCGCAGCCTCCAGCCTCGCCCTTGTCTGCGGGCCGCTGCTGCTCACTCCGAGCTCGCAGCTGAACACCTCGACCAGGAACTTCCTGGTCGATCACAAGGGCCAGGGCCACGTCCTCGACGTGTTCGGCGGCACCAGCGCGATCAGCAACACGGTCGCCAAGGATGCCCTCGCCGCGTTCAGCCACCACCCAGACGAGTAGTTTCGATGCTTGTCCGGATGGCCAGACGGTTACGGCGCAGGCTGCTCCGTCGCGCCGCGCGGGCCGCCCGCCGGTTCCGCGATAGGTTGGCGCGACTCAGACGCGCCACAGTGCGAGTGGTGGACCAGGAGACCGTCGCTGTGTCCCGTGTAGGCGGCATCGGCTGGCGAGCACGCCCTCTGAACAGTGATGGCCCGGCTTATCTGATCCTGCCCACCAGACTCACCATCGTCCTGCCGGACGCTGCCTGGCTGGTCCGGCTTGCCGGTGCGGGGGTGCTCACCGGCAAGATCAATGAGCTCAAGCTACGCCTCGGGACGTCGCCCGAGTGGTTGGCGGTTGGGTTGCAACCGTTCCAGGTCATTCGCACGACCAGGAAGGTCCTCTGGAGACGACACCGCGGCGGTCTGGAGGTCGAGTTTCATTGGTCCAAGCCGTACGACGTCCATCGCGCGCTGGCCTCAGCCACCAGCGCCGTGCTTCGCACCCGGCTCTGGGATCAAACCAGCGGTCCCGTCTACGCACTCGATAAGACGGCCTGGTCGGACGGCACGTCGTCGTGGCCACAGGGCCATCTTGTGGCGGAACGGCCAGCCAGCAAAGCCGACCCGCTGGGCCGGCCGCTCGGCCCATATCAGGTTCCAGCCCAACCAGCCGGCGGCTCGGGCGGGAAACCGCCGCCAATCGTTACTGCCGTTGCAAATCCATACGGACGACGCCTGGTCGGCACCGCGACGCGATACCAGCTCGTCGTCGGCGCCGACTCCACGCGGTCCGAACTCCGGGATGAGACCGGGCGAGTTGCGATGTCTCTCGACCCGAGGTCTGCCGAGGCAGCCGTCCTGAGTAGCAGGATTGAGAAATACTCCGTGGTGGCTATCGACTCACCGATTCGGAACGGAACGTTCCTCGGCCACGCGGTGCGGACCTTGGCGGGCTGCGGCGTCGTATTCTCCGCTGCTGATGCGTCCGTCCGTTCGGCACTGGTCGAACTCGGCGTGGTCGTTGTAGCTGACCCGAAGGAGGTTCATGATCTACGCGGATACGCCTTGAGTGTGGAGGCTGCGCGACGGATGGCGGTAACGGGCGATGCAGCACTGCGTCGCACACCACTTTCCGGCGGCTCCCTCCCACTGCCTACCGTGAGCGTCCTGCTCTCCAGTATGCGCGCAGAGCATGTCGAGGGATGCCTCAGCTACCTGGCCCAGCAGACGTATCCAGCTATGGAGGTTGTTGTCGGGCTACACGGATATGATGTTTCCGAGCAGACTCACGAGCGCTGGCACGACATGCTGGACGGTCGGGTTCGCGTCGTCTCCGTTTCCTCGGACCTTACCTTGGGCATGGTGCTTGGCCGACTGACCCGGATCGCGGATGGGGAGCTGGTTACGAAAGTCGACGATGACGACCACTACGGGCCCGGCCATGTGACCGACCTCCTCATCGCCTGGCACACGACTGGCGCCGATGTGACGGCCAAGGGGTCACGCTTCGTGCATTTCCCCGACCTGGATCAGACCATCGACCGGGCCTGGGCCGCCCCGGAGGTATTCAACGTAACGCCGGCTGGCGGCAGCCTACTGCTATCGCGCAGCACGCTCCAGCGGATCGGTGGATGGAGCCACTCCTCACGCCATGTTGACACCGATCTCCTGACCCGGGTGAAGTCCGCCGGCGGATTGGTCTATCGTACGCACGGGCTTGAGTATGTCTATGTGCGACGAGCCACGGGACACACTTGGACAACCGAAACTGAGCAGCTCATCGCCCAGGCGGAGCAGACCTACCCTGGGCTACCGGTCGACGTGCTCCGACCCGAGTACCCGCTCACACCACAAGTCTGACCTGTTCAAGGTCGCCCAGAGTCACTCGTCCCGGGGAAGATAGACGACATACCGGTCTGTGCCAGGCAGCTCCGCCCGACGCCAATCCGCCATGAACTCGGGCACCTGTACGTCTGATCTGAGCCGTACCACGACTGTGTCGCCACGTCCCATCGCGTCTTCAATGCGGCTGTCATCCTCGACCGGCGCTTGGCCCCGCCGGAACCACGAGTCACATTTCAGCAAGTAGCTCTGCTGGATCACTCCTTCGCCCCAGAGCAGGCAGGGCGGGCGCACGTCGTACTCGCTCCGCAGAAAGTCCGCCATTGCGACGTGGTTCGTCGCTGTTCTGACCAAGGCGTCATGTGCGCCATCAAGAAGCTCCTGCTGGACACCAACATGGAGGAGGCTCGCGACAGCCAGCGCGACCGAGGTCAGAGACCGTATCCCGCGCCCTCCTAGACCAACCAGCCAGAGCAGCGCGGCTGCTGCGGGGATCATCAGCAACCCGTAC
>WHTQ01000198.1 GCA_009377645.1 Micromonosporaceae bacterium
CATCACCACCTGGTCTGCCGGCGCTGCGGGCGCACCCTGGAGGTCGAGGGGCCGGCGGTGGAACGGTGGGCCGAGCGTGTCGCCGACGAGCACGGCTTCTCCGACATCAGCCACACCGTGGAGATCTTCGGCTGCTGCCCGACCTGCGCCGCGTAGCAGTGCGCGCACAGCCCAAGGCCCAGAGTGGGGACGGGCCCGGCGGTCTGACCGGATGGGTCATCGACGTCGTGGATGCCCTCGGAGAGTTCGGCATCGCGGTGTTGACCCTGCTCGAGACGGTCTTTCCTCCCATCCCCAGCGAGGTGGTGCTGCCGCTGGCCGGTTACCTCGCCAGCCGCGGCCGCCTCCACCTGGTGGGCGTGCTGCTCGCCAGCGTGGCGGGCGCGCTGGCGGGCGCACTGGTGCTCTACGGCCTGGCGGCGCGGCTCGGCGAACGGCGGGCCACCGCGCTACTCGCGCGGCTGCCGCTGATCGACACCGAGGACGTGACGCGTGCAGCGGGCTGGTTTCACCGCCACGACGGCACCGCGGTGTTCACCGGGCGGCTGGTGCCGGGCGTGCGGAGCCTGATCTCGCTGCCGGCCGGCGCCGCCCGCATGCCGCTGCTGCTGTTCACCGTGCTGACACTGCTCGGCAGCGCGATGTGGAACTCGCTGCTCATCGCGGGGGGATACCTGCTGGGAACGCAGTACGCCGTGATCGAGCGCTACTCCACGGTGCTCGATTACACCGTGGCGGGTGCCGCCGTGCTCGCCGTGGCGTTGCTCGTCCGCCGCCGGTGGCGCAAGCGCAAGCGGGCCGCCAGCCGCGACTGACCCGTCACGGTTCGGATGTCGAGCCGTCGGCGGGCACCGGGCCGTCGTCGGGCACCGGGCCGGCGACGTCGCGCTGCTGCGGCAGCAGCGGCGCGACCGCGAGACCCTGCGGTGGAGTTCCCGGCTGCGCCGCGTGCACCGCGCGCACCCCGTCGCGACCGGACAGCTCGGTCAGCCCGGCACGGTCGGCGCGCACCAACAGTGCGACCGCGCAGCCACAGCCGGCGCGGAGGCGCCGCGCTTCGGCCGCCGCGACCGCCGCGGCGCGGCTGCGATCCGGGGCGGCGAGCGCGGCGGCCGCACGGTCGTCGGCCGCCGCCCGCATCGCCGCCGAGATCTCGGACTCCGGCCGTTGCCCGGGCAGCGCAGTGGTGATCAGCGCGGTCTGCACCCGCGGCAGCGGCACTCGTAGCACCACCCGCGCGAGCCCCGTCCCCCGCACCAGCCGCGCGGCGGTGGCGGCGTCGACGTGACCGGTCAGCTGCACCAGCGCCCAGACCGGGCCCGTTCCCGGGGCGGGCAGCGAGCGCGCCGCCCGGTCGAGGTAACCGGCCACCGGCTCACCGGGCTCGGGCCCGAGCCGCTGCGTTCCCGACAGCGTGGGCGGGTCGGCATCGGGCTGCCCGGCCACCACGATCGTGGTGCCGAGAACGATCAGCAGCGCGGCCAGCAGTGCCCACCGGGCGCGGGATCCCACCTACTGGTCCGATTCCGCCAGCGCGTCCAACGCGCCGGCCAGGTCTCGGGG
>WHTQ01000014.1 GCA_009377645.1 Micromonosporaceae bacterium
CCGCGGGGTCACCCACGCCACCGCGGTCAGCCGGCTGCGGTGCTGGTCGGGCAGCTCCATCGAGATGTGCGGGTTGGCCGGGGACAGGTTCTTCTCCGACCCGGCCCGCCGGGCCAGCGTCTGCAGGATCTCCAGCAGCTCGTCGTCGCTGTCGGCCACCGGCTCACCCTCGGTCACCGACCCGTCCGCGTACTCCACCCGCACCTGGTCGTTGCCGAGGATGTGCACCTCGGTCACCTCCGGGTCGGCAAGCAGCAGCTGCAACCGGCCCAGCCCGAGCAGCTCGGCCACGACCGCGTCGAGCAGCACCTCCTCGTACTCGGCCGCCAGCGGGTTACCGGCCCGGCGCTGGTCATCCACCCAGTCCCGCACGTGCCGGGCGGCCACCCGCTCACCCTCTAGCTGCCGCTGCTGGGAGTCCACCGCCTTGCCGTGCAGCAGCCGGGACAGCTCGGTCGACACCGCGTCCCGCACCAGCCGTACGGTGGCGTAGTCCACCCGCAGCGGCGGCAGTCCTGGGTTCGGCGGTGCGGAGGAGGGCGGCGCCGGTGCCGGCGGGGGCATCGGCGGCGGTGGAGCCGGCGGCGGCACCGGCGGGTAGCTCGGGGCGGCCGGGCCGGTCGGCGCCCAGCCCGGCTGGGCCGGCACGGTGGCGCCGTTGTGCCGGTGCACCGGGGCGCTGCCGCGGTGCGGCGGGAACCCCACGGCCGGATGCTCGTCAGTGGGCATGGCTGGCCTCGGGGTTGGTGGCGGGCGGCGGAGACTGCGGCGGGGACTGGGGCGGCAGGGATGACCGGCGGGCCCGCAGATGCCCGGCCAGCTTCGGGTGGGCCGCGGCGGCGGCCCGCATCAGCGGGGAGTTCATCTTGACGCTGCCGCCGTGGCCGAGCACGGTGGCGGTCTTCGGGTCATCCGGCAGGGTGAGGACCACCGGGTTGTGAAGCTGGTTGGTGACGGTCCGCGCCGGCAGGTCGCCCGGTCCGTTGACCAGCAGGGCCAGCGACATGGTGCCGACCCCGTGCTCGGAGAGCTGGGTGCGCAGGGTGCGCAGGCTGGGCACGGCCGTGGACAGCCCGGGCAGGCTCGGGCGGACCACCAGCAGTACGGCGTCGGCGCGCAGCAGCAGCGGCCACGCGGTGTTGGGCGCCGCCAGCCGGCCACAGTCGACGATCACGTCGAAGCCCGGCTGGCCGTACTCCAGGTCGGCGAAGAACTCGCCGAGCTTATCCCAGACCGGGCGCAGCGCGCCGGACTGGACCGGGTCGGTGATGCCGGGCAGCAGCAGCCGCTGCAGCTGCGGTGGCTGCAGGTCGACCAGCTGCCCCCACCACTTCCCGCGCAGGTCCTCGCCGCGCAGCTCGGCCACCGCCAGCTCCCGGATCCCGCGGTCGGCCGGCAGGGCCCCGGCCAGGTAACCGGCCTGGACCGAGCCGCCGGCCGGGTCGCACTCGGCGAGCACGCACCGGCCCGGCCAGGTCAGGGTCAGCGCGAGCGCGGCGGTGGTCACTCCGGGGCTGCCCTTGGCGGAGGCGAGCGCGATGACGGCCATGTCAGCTCCCCGGCTGTCCCGGAAGGACGGCCACCGACAGCAGGTCGTTCGCGGCGAGTGCCGCGATCATGGGAGCGTCGGCGGCGCTGATGACGACGTCGATGGTGACGTCCCCGGCCCGGCCACCACCCAGGATGCCACCGCCGGACCCGTCGTCGGAGACCCGGAGCACCGTGCCCTGCCAGGTCCGGGGGTCCGGGTTGGTCGTACCACCGTTGCTGCCCTGGCCGGTGTCTACCAGCAGGATCAGGTTGCCGGACCGGACCGGCTGGGCGGGCAGCCGCTCGCCCGGGACGGTGATCCCGAGCCGCACCTCGCCGGCCGCCGGCAGTTGCTGGTCGGTCACGTGCGCGGCGGTCAGCAGGGTTCCCTTGGCCAGCGGCATGGTGGCGACGTTGCCGATCGCCCGGTTGCGCTCGCTGGCCGGCCACGGATCGAGCCCGGGCGGGCTACTGATGCTGACCACCGTCAGGTCCGCCTCGGTGATCTGGGCGCCGTACTCGACATCCCGGGCCAGGGCAAGGTACTTGTCGGTGGCGGACACCATGGTGACAAGCGCGGTGGTGCCGAGCGCCCCGACCACCACCAGCGCGATCGCCAGCGCCAGGTGGCCGAACCGGATCCGGCGCTCGCGCGGCCCGTGCGGGGCCGCCACCGGCCCGGCCGGGGCGGCGGCGGGGGTCATGGGAGGGGTGGTCTGGCTCATCGCCCTGTCAACACCTGAATCTCGTCGATCTGCAGGCTCACGGTGGCGGTGCGCTCGGGGAACTCGCTGCCTCCGGCGTTCGAGGCGTCGGCGGTCCAGGTCACCTCCCAGTGGCTGGTGGCCGTGATCTCGTACTGCCCACCGGCCTGGTCGCGGCTGGCCTGGTGGTAGTAGTGGTGGCAGCCGCGTGGCACCAGGAAGTCATCCCCGCGCTCCCACACCACGTGCTCGCCGGGCGCGCAGCTGACCGAGCCGCCATCGCCCATCGTCCACTCCACAGTGGTGACCTCGCCCGCGATGGTCACGCAGACGCCGTCGATGCAGTGGTCTTCGTCGATCGACCCGAGCGAGTTGGGGGTGGGCTCCAACCCCAGCCAGACCGGCAGGCCGACCAGCCCGCTGGTGCCCGCCGGCGGCGCCAGCCGGGGCTGGACCGGATCCAGGGTGATGTCGGCGTACCAGTCCAGAAACACCTGCTCCGGGGTGATCGTCGGCACGTCCTCGAAGTCCACCCACACCCACCGCTCGACGGCCTGCAGCGTGAAGTTCAGAATGTCACCGAAGATCTGGACATTGGCGATGCACTGGAGGTAGTAGTAGCGGCCGTCCTCTTCGGTCTTGCCCTCCGGCGGATCCGGGATGCCGCCGGTCGCGTCGCGGATATCCGGGAAGTCACCGTAGTAGCAGCCTTCGCCGTCATACCAGCCGGCGTCGCTCCGGTAGCACGGGACCTCGAAGGTCCTGGTCTGGGCGGCGGCGAGCGAGGCCGCTACCACCGTGCTGACGGTGTAGGTGCAGGCACCTCCACCGCCGCCGGTGTTCGAGTCGCCGGTGCCGTCACCATCACCGTCGCCACCGCCGCCGGTCTCGTCCTCGTCCGTGACCTCGCAGTCGGCCTCACCTGGCGGGCAGACGGCGCCACCCTCGTCCTCTTCGGGCTGGGCGATCAGGGCGATCGCGGCGCGCGATGGCACCGGACCCGCCACCTGCCAGGCCGCCACCGACCCGGTGGTGGTGACCAGGGCAAACAGCACGACCAGCAGCCAGATTCGCCGGGTAGACAAGATCAACATTCGGTTTCCCATTCTGCTTGGGTCTCCACGATGTACCAGCGGTCGTCGGTGTTCTGGAGCGCCTTCGAGATCACCAGATACCTGCGGCCTGGCTCGGCCTCCGGCACCGGAGTGTTGTCCTCCCGCCGCACCAGCCGGTAGTTGGTGCTGTCGAGGCAGGACTCGATGATTGCTTCCGGCGGGGTCGTGGTCAGGTCGAGGTCGGTGACCTCGGCGGCGGTCACGATTAGGTCGCCGGCGTAGTAGGTGCCGCGGGCGGTGTGCCGTTCGACCCCGCTCACGACGTTGAACAGCGCCGGGGTGCCCTCGGCGAAGAACCGGGTCAGGTCCGGATGTTCGGGGTCGCCGGCGGCCTGGGCGGCGAGCATCGCCTGCACCGAGCCGCGGTAGGCGTCCAGGATCGGCTGGTGAGCCGGGTCGACAGTGGCCTGTGAGCCGGCGGCGGCCGGATCGGCGGCGGGTGGGGGTGGCAGGTCATCGGTGTCGTTGTCGTTACAACCGGTTACCGAAACCACCAGAAGAGCTACAGCCGCCAACGCCACGGCTGACCGGCCGTGCCACTGTGCGGTCCTGGTCACCTGGTGTAGCCCCCGATCCTCGTCCACCCCTCGCGCCCGGTCGGGCCGATCGACGCGCACAGTGCCGCAGTGTAGCGGTCCGGCGCAACCGCGAACAGGTCCGATCCGGTGTCGGTTCGGCGGCATGAGAGGGATACCACGAACCTGACTCGGAACTATTGGCTATAGCGGGAAAGTCGGTCAGAGGCGGCGAGGTTTCAAGGACTCCGCCAACACAGGGTCCAAGGGGGGAGCGGGCACGGGACGGGGCACCGTGGACGGAGTCGGGACTAACCAGGACGGAAGCCGCGAGACCGGCGGCCCGGTGGGCGTGCCACGATAATCGGATGGTCGACCGGCCGGTGGCGTTCGTGCTGGGTGGCGGCGGGGTGCTCGGCGCCGTCGAGGTCGGCATGCTGCGCGCACTGTTCCGGGCCGGCTACCGCCCGGACCTGGTGGTCGGCACCTCGGTCGGGGCCGTGAACGGGGCGCTGGTGGCGGCCGACCCGACCGAGGGCGTCACCGACCGGCTGGTACGGCTGTGGGCGTCGCCGGAGGCGGAGGCGGTGTACGGCGACTCGATGGCCCGGCAGGTGCGCCGGTTCGCCGCCCGGACCCACCTGCACTCGCCCCGCCCGCTGCGCCGGCTGCTGGAGCGGGAGCTGGGCGCCGCGCGTACGTTCGCGGAGCTGGCCGTGCCGTTCCAGTGCTGCGCCGCGAGCATTGAGCGGGCCGCCGAACACTGGTTCGACCGGGGACCAGTGGTGGCGGCCGTCCTCGCCTCCGCGGCGGTGCCGGGGCTGCTGCCACCGGCCCAGGTCGGCGGCGAGCACTTCCTGGACGGCGGGATCGTCAACTCGATCCCGGTCGGCCGGGCGGTGGAGCTGGGCGCCGCGACCATCTTCGTCCTGCAGGTGGGGCGGATCGAGCGGGCGCTGCGCCCGCCCCGGCGGCCGTGGGAGGTCGCCCAGGTGGCGTTCGAGGTGGCTCGGCGGCACCGGTTCGCCCGGGAGATGGCGGCGATCCCGGACGGGGTGGCCGTGCACGTGCTGCCGGCCGGTAATGGCGAGCCCGGCGAGGACCCGGGGCCGGGCCTGGACCGGCTGCTCGGCGCTGGAGCCGACCGACGGCTTTGGGCGTACCGGGATATGGCCGCGGTGGGGCGGCGGATCAGCCGGGCGTACGTCGCCACCCGCCGCTACCTGCGCACCCACCTGGACGACCACGCCGGGACGCCCGGCTGATGGGGCCGCCGCCCCGCTGGGTACGGCGGGTGGTGCTCGCGCCGGCGGTGGTGGCGCTCGCCTTCCTGGCGGTGACCACCCTGCCGGTGTGGCTGCTGGCGGCCGCGGCGATCTCGCCGCTGATGCCGGGCTGGCTACGGCCGCTGCGGCTGTTCTGGATCAGCCTGTTCTACCTGGTGCTGAACGCGGCCGCGCTGGTGGTGATGTGCGGGCTGTGGGTGGCGTCCGGGTTCGGCGCCAGGAAGCGCTCGGCACCGTTCCAGCGGGCGCACTACGCGCTGACCGGATGGTGCCTGCGGGTGCTGTTCTGGCAGGTCCGGTGGGCGCTGCGGCTGCGGATCCACGTCGCCGGACCGGACCCGGACACCGCCGCACCGGGCCGCCCGGAGCTGGTGCTGTGCCGCCACGCCGGGCCAGGCGACTCGTTCATCCTGATCCACGCGCTGGTCAACTGGTACCGCCGGACGCCCCGGATCGTTCTCAAGGACACACTGCAGTGGGACCCGGCGGTGGACGTGCTGCTCAACCGGCTGCCGAACCAGTTCCTGGCGCCGGAGCGGCGGCGGCGGGACGGCAGCCGCCGGGTGGACGAGACGATCCGGCGGCTGGCGGCCGGGCTGGGCGACAACGACGCGATGGTGATCTTCCCGGAGGGCGGCAACTTCACGCCGCGCCGGCGGATGGCCGCGATCGACCGGCTCCGCTCCCGGGGCTTGTCCGAGGCGGCCCGGCGGGCCGAGCGGTTGCGGCACGTGCTCGCGCCGCGCCCGGGCGGCGTGCTGGCGGCGCTGGACGCGGCACCGAAGGCTGGGGTGGTCTTCGTGGCGCACACCGGCCTGGAGCGGATGGTCACTGTCGCGGACGTGTGGCGGGAGCTGCCGATGGACAAGCAGATCACGATGCGGTTCTGGTCGGTCCCGCCGAGCGAGGTGCCGGCCGGGCGGGGGGAGCGGATCGCCTGGCTGTACGAGTGGTGGCGGCGGATCGACGACTGGATCGACACCCAGCGCCTAGGTACGGGTGATGGGCACGGGTGAGTAGCCGCGCTCAGGTGCCGGCTTGACACGGGCGGCAGGATGCTGACGTGACCGAGACTGGCGCTGCCGACAACCGCGCGTTCGCGTACCCGTGCCCGGTCTGCCAGGCCCCGGCCGACCTGGCGGGTGGCTGCTCCGGCTGCGGCCGGCCCCCGGACCCGGACGCCGCCGAGGTGATCCGGCTGGACCGTGAGATCGCCGGCCTGGAGGTGCAGGAGCGGCAGCGGCGGGAGGCGCACGCGGCGGTGGTGGCCGCCCTGGCCGGGACCCGGCTGCGCCGGGACGAGATCGCTGCCCGGGTACGCGGGGCGGCCGGCGCCTCCGGGCCGCCGAGGTCGCCGGTGCCGCCCGCGTCGGTGGTGTCGGTCGCGCCGGTCGCGCTCGCCGCGCCCGCCGCCCCCCGGCCGGAGACCTCCCCGCTGGGGGTCCAGACCCTGCTGTTCATCATCGGCGGGCTGCTGCTGGGCACCGGCGCGATCGTGTTCACGGTGGTGGCGTGGACCACCTTCGGGACGGTCGGACAGGCGGCGATCCTGGCGGCCGGGACCGGGCTGGCGCTGGCGGTTCCGGCGGTGGCGCTCTGGCGGCGGCTGCGCGGCACTGCGGAGACGTTCGCGGTGGTCGGGCTGCTGCTGGTGCTGCTGGACGGGTACGCCGCCTGGCGGGCCGGGCTGGCGGGCGCGGTGCCGGGCCCCGTCTGGGCCGGCCTGGTGAGCGGCGGTACGGCCCTGCTGGCCGGGCTGTACGCCCGGTGGACCGGGCTGGTCAGCCCGCGGTTCGCGGTGCTGGTGGTGGCCCAGCCGGCGGTACCGCTGCTGCTGGCCGAGCCGCTCGGGGCGGTGTCCGGCTCGGCGCTGCGGCTGGCCGCGATCGGCTACCTGGCGGCCGGCCTGGCCGTCGGCAACCTGGCGGCGTGGTGGCGCAGGCCGGGGGTGGCCGGGTTGCGGGTCGTCAGCGGGGTCGCGATCGGCGGGTGGCTGGTGGTCGCCGGACTGACGGCGCTGGCCGCGCTGGCGGCGGCCTCCGGCATCGGCCCGGCGGCGGTGGCCGGTGGGGCGCTGCTGGCCGGTGCGGCCGGGTTCGCCGGTACCGCCTGGGTGCTGCGCCGGGCCGCAGCCCCCGGTGCCGCCGGCGGTGCCGCCGGGTGGGTGGCCGCGGCGGCGGCCGGGCTGGTGCTGGCGGTGGCGCTGGCGGTCGGCCGGGTGGTGGTGCTCGCCTGGCCGGGGCTGTCGCTGCTGGCGGTGGCGGCGGTGGTCGCCGCGGTGTCGGTGCTGGCCGGCTGGGCCGGCGGGTCTGCCCCGGCGCGCCGCGGCCGCCGGATCGGTGGGCTGGTGGTGGTCGGCACGGTCGGCGGGTTCCTGGCGGTCCTCGCCCTGTGGGGCGGGGGCGCCACGGTCTGGCAGGCGCTGACCGGATCCGGGGGCACCGCCGGGACGCTGCAGCTCGGCGGGCCGTACACCTGGCAGCTGCCGGTGGCGCTGGTGCTGGTCACCGCGGCGCTGGCGGGCCTGCTGCCGGCGGCCCGGTCCGACGCCGTCACCGGTGGGCTGGCGCTGCTGGCGCTGGCCGTCCCGCCGGCGCTGGCGCTGCCGGTGTGGACCGTGGTGCTGGCGGACCTGCTGGTGGCGGCCGGGCTGGCGCTGGCCGCAGCATCCGCGGGCACCCGCCGCCAGATCGCGGTCGGGGGCGGTGCGGCGGCCGGGCTGGCCGGCCACGCGCTGCTGGTCGCCCTGGCCGGCCACTGGCAGGTGGTCAACCTGGCCGGTGCCACGGCACTGGCCGGCGCCCTGGGCGGCCTGGTGCTGCTCGGGCTGGCCGTGACGGTCTGGACCACGGCGGTCTGGGCCACGGCGGCCGGTCTTGCGACGGCCGGTCTTGCGACGGCCGCCGGTCCGGCGGCGGCTCGACCCGATCTGGTGGCGGCCCGGCTGGTGCTCGGGCGGGCAGCGCTGCTGACCGGGCTGCTGGCGTGGCCGGCGGCGGTCGCGGCGACGCTGTCCGCGGCCGGGGCGGCGGACCCGTGGCCGGGGCGAGGTGCGCTCGTCGCGGCCCTGGCCCTGCTGGCTGGGGTGGTGGTGGCCCGGCGGCTGGACCGCAGGCTGCCCGGCACCGGCTACCCGCCGGTGACGGCCGGCGCCGTGCACGTGCTGACCCCGGTGGCGCTGCTCGCCGGGCTGGCCGAGGGGGGCCCGGCCCTGGCAGCGTACGCGGCGATCGCGGCGCTCGGGCTGGCGGTGTTGGGACTGCTGTGGGCACCGGGCCGGCGGGGCAGCTGGCTGGCGCTGCGCGTACCGGTCGCCGGTCTGGCCCTGGTCCCGGTCCTGCCCCGGCTGGTCGAGCTGCTGGTCGGCCCGTACGGCTGGCTGGCCGAGGTCTGGTCCGGACCGCCCGCGGGGGTCGGCCTGCTGGCGACCGGGCGGCTCGACGGCGCGCCGGCCGGTGCCGGCGGGGTGCTCGGGCTGGTGCTGTTGACCGCCGCGGCCGGGGTGGCCGGGCGGGTGGTGGCGGGCCGCTGGCGGGGCGGGTTGGCGGGGGCGCTGCTGGTGGCGCCGGCGGCCCTGCTGGTCGGGCTGGCCGAGCTTGCGGCACCGTGGCCGGTCGTGCCGCTGACCAGTCTCGGCCTGGGAGCGGCGCTGGTGCTGGTGGCGTCGCTGTGGGGCGCCGGCCGGCCGGTGGCCGAGCAGCTGGGCCCGGCCGCTGTGACCGCGGGCTTCGCTACGCTACGCCCGCTGGCGGCCGGAGTCGGCGGCGGGTACGGGTTGGTGCTGGGCGGCGCCGGGCTGGCCGGGGCGCTGCCGACGCCGGTCACCACCCTGCTGGCGCTGGCGGTGGCGCTGGTGGTGGCGGCGACGGTCGGGGTCGCCGGGCGGGCCGGGGACGCCCGGGTGGCCGGTTGGCTGGGCGCGGTCGGGTTCGCGGTCGGGCTGGCGGTGGCCGCCCCGCTCACGGCCGACCTGCCGCTGCCGAGCGCGGCGTTCACCGTACTCGGGGTGGCGGTGCTCGCGCTCGCCGCGGCGCGGTGGCTGCCCGGCCGGGCGTTGGCGGGGCCGGCCCGGCCGGCGGTGCAGGCGGCGGCGAACGCCGCCGCGCTGGTGGCGCTGCTGCTGGCGCTCGGTGCCGGCCCGGCCCGGGCCGCGGGGATCGCCGCGCTCTGGGGGATGGCGCTCGGGGTCCGGGCGGTGTGGCGGGCCGAGCCGGCCCGGGTCCGGACCGGCTGGGCGGTCGCCGCAGTCGGGTGCGAGCTGCTCGCGTGGTGGCTGCTGCTCGCCTCCCAGGAGGTGACCATGATCGAGGCGTACACGCTGCCGGCGGCGCTGCTGGGGCTGGCGGTCGGGTGGTGGGTCCGCCGGTCGCGTCCGGAGGTGGGCAGCTGGCCCGGCTACGGGCCGGCGCTGGTCGCGGCGGCGGTGCCGAGCCTCTACCTGACCCTGGTCGACCCGGCGGTCCCGCGGCGGCTGCTGCTGGGCGTGGCCGCGGTGGCGGTGGTGGTGGCCGGCGCCCGGCGCGGGCTGCAGGCACCGGTGCTGGTCGGGGGCGGTACGGCGGTGCTGGTGGCGATCCGGGAGCTGGGCCTGGTCTCGCAGCAGCTGGAGACCTGGGTTCCGCTGACCGCGGCCGGGCTGCTGCTGGTCGGGCTGGCGGCCACCTACGAGCGGCGGCGGCGGGACCTGGCCCGGCTGCACGCGGCGGTCCGCCGGATGACCTGACCTCCACGATTGGCGCCGGACCGGTAAGGTCTTCGCATGGCTGAGCTGCTCGAACCGGACGAGGTGCGGTCGGCGCTGGGGACCCGGCCCGGCTGGACCGGCGACCCGGCGGCGATCTCCCGGACCGTGGCGTTCCCGAGCTTCCCGGAGGCGGTGGCGGTGGTCGACCGGGTCGCGGTCGTCGCCGAGGAGCTGGACCACCATCCAGACATCGACATCCGATGGCGGAACCTGACCTTCCACTGCGCCACCCACTCCGCCGGCGGGGTCACCGCCCGCGACCTGGACCTGGCCGCTCGGATCGACGAGATCGTGGCGGCCGCCGGAGGGCGGGACGCCGGCACCGGAGCATGACGATGACTGGGTCGCGGGGTGGGCGGGGCGGCGGGCCGGTCGCGCCAGCTGGACGTGACCTCACCGCCGCGGTAGGTCGCCGCGACCGGGCAGGCCGCTGATGCGGTTCGAGGTCAGCCGGGTGCTGGACGCGATCGAGGCCCGGCTGACCCTGGACCCGGCGCTGGCCCGGGCGGTGGTCGACCTGGCCGAGCTGGTGCGGCTGGCGGACCTGGACCGGGACGCCGGCCGGGCGGCCAGCCTGCTGCGGCTCGGGCACGTGCTGGACGCGCTCGGCCGGCACCTGGCCGAGGACGGGGTGGCGGTCTACGTGGTGGTCGCCCGGTCGCTGCTGTCCGACGTCGACCTGAGCTCGAACGAGCGGATGGTGGTGCGCCGGTGGGCCGACGACGGGCTGGTCGAGGTGCTGGCCACTGAGGCAATGGCCGGCTCCGGCGCCGACCCGGCCGACCGGGTGCTGGAGGTGGCCGAGCTGCTGGCGGTCCCGGTGCTGAGCCGCCGGCGGTTCCCGGAGTACGCACAGCGGTACCGCTGGCTGCCCCGCGGCCTGCTGGCGCCGGCCGCCGCCGGCCTGTCCACGGTCGGCGAGGGACTGCCCGGCCCGGCCGGCACGCCGGTGCTGACCCGGGTCTGGCGCTGTCCGGAGCCGGCCTGTGCCGGGTTCGGGGCGCCGGCTGCGGCGGGCGGGTCGGCCCCGATCACGCCGGCCGGCGGGCAGCCGCCGCCGCGGCTGCGCGCCGCGGCGCCCACCTGCCCGCGGCACGGGACCCGGCTCACCGACGCCGGGCCCCGGCCGCCAGCCCGGGTGCTGGCGGTACGGGTGGACGGGGCGGTCCGGGGCCGGTTCGCGGTCCGGGAGGCGGCGCCGGTGCGGGTCGGGCGGTTTCCGGCCGGCGCCGACGGCGCCGGCGGCGCCGGTTCGGTGGTCACGCTCGGCCCGCTGCTCAGCGAGGAGGCGGGCCGCTGGATCAGTCGTAGCCATCTCCGGCTGGAGCTGCGCGGCGCGGCGCTGGTGGTGACCGACACGAGCACCAACGGCACCTCGGTGCGCACGCCGGGCGGCCCGGTGCCGCTGCACACCGGCCAGGCGTACGGGCTGGGCGACGACGACGTGATCGAGCTGTACCAGGGGGTGGAGCTGGGCCGGCCGACCCGGTTCCAGGGCGGGGCCGCCCGGCCGGCGTCGGTGATGGCCGATGCGCCGACGGTCTCCATCCGGCTCCCGCGCTAGCGCGGGGCGCGTCAGAGGATGGCGGCGAGCTGGTCGACCGCCCAGTCGAGGTCGTCCGGGTCGATCACCAACGGCGGGGCGAGCCGGATCGTGGAGCCGTGCGTGTCCTTCGCGAGCACGCCGCGCTCGGCCAGCCGCTCGCAGGCCCGCCGGCCGGTCATCCGCGCGTCGGAGCGGTCAAGCGAAGCCAGCGACGCCGTGGACATCCGCGCGTCGGAGCGGTCAAGCGAAGCCAGCGACGCCGTGGACACAGCTGCCGGGTCGATGTCGATGCCGGCCCACAGGCCCCGGCCGCGGACCGCCGTCAGGCCGTGCCCGACCAGTGCCTGCAACCGCCGGTGCAGCTGGTCGCCCAGCTCGGCGGCGCGGGCCGTCAGCTCGCCGCCGCGCAGCAGCTCCACCACCGCGCTGCCGACCGCGCAGGCCAGCGGGTTCCCCCCGAACGTGGAGCCGTGCTCGCCCGGCCGGAGCACGCCCAGCACGTCCGCGTCGGCCACCATCGCCGAGACCGGCACGATCCCGCCGCCGAGCGCCTTGCCCAGCAGGTAGGCATCCGGGACCACCTGCTCGTGATCACAGGCGAACGTGGCGCCGGTGCGGCCCAGCCCGGACTGGATCTCGTCGGCCAGCAGCAGCACGTTCCGGTCGGTGCACAGGGACCGGGCGCCGCTCAGGTACCCGGGCGGCGGCACGATCACCCCCGCCTCGCCCTGGATCGGCTCCAGCAGCACCGCCACAGTGGTCTCGTCGACCGCGTCCCGCAGCGCGGCCAGGTCGCCGTACCGGACGATCCGGAAGCCGGGGGTGTAGGGGCCGTAGTCGTCCCGCGCGTCCTTGTCGGTGGAGAAGCTGACGATCGTGGTGGTCCGGCCGTGGAAGTTGTTCTCCGCGACCACGATCGTGGCCTGCCCCTCCGGCACTCCCTTGACCCGGTAGCCCCACTTGCGGGCGACCTTGATGCCGGTCTCGACCGCCTCCGCGCCGGTGTTCATCGGGAGCACCAGGTCCTTGCCGCACAGCTGCGCCAGGTCCCGGCAGAACCCGGCGAACTGGTCGTGCAGGAACGCCCGGCTGGTGAGCGTGAGCCGATCCAGCTGCGCGCGGGCGGCGGCCACCAGCGCCGGGTGCCGGTGGCCGAAGTTCAGCGCCGAGTAGCCGGCGAGGCAGTCCAGGTACCGCCGGCCGTCGACGTCAGTGACCCAGGCACCGGAGCCGTCCGCGAGCACCACCGGCAGTGGGTGGTAGTTGTGGGCCGTCCAGCGCTCGGCATCGGCCACCGCACCGGCCGTCCGGGCGGTCCCGGTCGCCAGTTCCCGCACACCTGTCATGATCGCACCTTCCGCACCCGGTAGCTCCGGCAATCGTCACGCTATGCGGGATCACCGGCCATATCCATCACGGAAGCATGCGTGGCGCCACCTTTCGTTGCGTATCCTTGCAGCTGGCCGCCCGATCGTTGCGTACGCGGGTTGGCTCAGCTCAGCCAGCCCGGCAGCCAGTCCCGCAACCGGGCCACCTGGTCGGTGTCGGTGTCCAGCCAGGACAGCGCACCGGCGGCGGCCAGGCTGCCGACCACGATCGCGGCCACCGCCAGCAGCAGCGCGACGGCCGCCACGGCGCGGCCGGCCCGGGCGCCGGAGCGGCGGCGGCCGGACGCGGCCAGCCCGGCGATCGCCACCAGCACCGCCAGCCCGCCGACCGCGATGCCGAGCCGGGCCAGCGTACCGGTCGCCACGGTCAGCGCCGCGGCCGTCGCGAGAACCAGGCCGAGGCTGGCCAGGGCGCTGGTGCGCGGGCGGGCGTGCGCCTGCTGCGCGGCCGCCGTGGCGGCGGCGGTACGGGTGGCGTCGGCGGCCCGTTCCGCCGCCTGCTCGACCTTCGTGGAGTACGGGTGCGGCTGGTCGACGGTCTCGGTCGGGTGGTCCCCGGCCGGGTCGCCGCGGTCAGTGTGCTCGGGCTTCGCCCGCCCCGAGCGGCGCCGAGATAGCAGCTTCACCATGACCCACCTCCTGGGTGTATGCCCGATAGCTACCCCGATCCGTCCCCGGTTACACCGACCGGGTGGGGCAGGATGGGCAGTCGTGCCGCTGCTGTTGCTCGCGTACGTCGGGTTCGTCAGCCTGGGACTGCCGGACGGGCTGCTCGGAGTCGGCTGGCCGCATCTGCGTGCCGAGCTCGGCGAGCCGGTCGGGGCGGTCGGGTTCATCCTGTTCATGGCCACCGGCGGGTACCTGCTAGCGAGCGTCTCGGCCGGGTTCGCGACCGCCCGGGTGGGGGTCGGGTGGCTGCTGGCCGGCAGCACCGCGCTGACCGCCGCCGGGCTGGCCGGCTTCGGGGTGGCGCCGGCGCTGGTCGCGGTGGTGGCCGCGGCGCTGCTGCTCGGGCTCGGTGCCGGGGCGATCGACTCCGGCCTGAACGCGTACGCCGCCCGGCACTTCGGAGCCCGGCACATGAACTGGCTGCACGCCAGCTTCGGCTTCGGCGCGACGTTGGGACCGCTGGTGATGACCGGCGCGCTGGCGGCGGGGCTGAGCTGGCGCGGCGGGTACGGGGCGGTGGCGCTGGCCCAGGGACTGCTGGCGGTCGGGTTCGTGGCCTCGGTCCGGGCCTGGCGGGACGGCCAGCCGGGCGGGTCCCCGCCGGCCGCCCCGCCGCCACCATCGACCGGGGCCGAGCCTCGGGCGGTCCGGACGCTGGCGCTGCCGGCGGTCTGGCGGGGGGCGGCGGCGTTCATCGCGTACGCGGGCGTCGAGCTCGGTGCCGGGCTGTGGGCGTACACGCTGCTCACCAGCGGGCGCGGGATGGACGAGCAGCTGGCCGGGCTGGCGGTCTCCGCGTACTGGGGGAGCCTGTTCGTGGGGCGGCTGCTGGTCGGTGCGGTGGCCGAGCAGGTCGGCACCCACCGGATGCTCACCGGCAGCCTGGCCGGGATGGTGGCCGGGGCGGCCCTGGTGGCGGCGCCGGCCCCCGGGCCGGTGGCGGTGGCCGGGCTGATGCTGGTCGGGCTGGCCGCCGCGCCGGTGTTCCCGTTGCTGACCCTGACCACGGCGGAGCGGGTCGGGGACGGGCACGCCGACCGGGCGATCGGGGTGCAGGTCGGCGCCGCGGCGCTGGGCGGGACCGCCCTACCGGCCGGGATCGGGGTGCTGATCGGCCGCCTCGGCCCGGAGGTGCTGGGCCCGTGCGTACTCGGGTTCGCGCTGGTGCTGGCCGCGCTCTACCTCCCGAGCCGCCGGCCCATCGGGGTCGGACCGTAGCGTGAGGAGGGTGATCTCGCTGGGTGCGAAGATCCGCAGCGGCGGCCCCCAGAAGCCGGTGCCCCGGCTGGTGTAGAGCAGGGTCCGGTCGCCGTGCCGGCGAAGCCCCTGCAGGGTCGGCTGGTCGAGGCGTACGAGCAGGTGGAACGGCCAGATCTGGCCGCCGTGGGTGTGTCCGGACAGCTGCAGGTCGACGCCGTACGCGACCGCCTCGCCGATCTGTTTCGGCTGGTGGGCCAGGAGCAGCACCGGCAGGTCGGGATCCGCGCCGGCCAGTGCCGCGGCGTGGTCGGCGCGGTGGCCGGGGTGGCCGGATCCGGCCGCGGTCGCGTCGTCGACGCCGGCCACCACTAGCCGGGCGCCGTCCCGCTGCACCACGATGTGCCGGTTGTGCAACGGTTCCCAGCCGAGCTGGCGCATCTGGTCGAGCCAGTCCTGGGCCCGGCCGAAGTATTCGTGGTTGCCGGTCACGTAGGTCCGGGCGAGCCGGGCGCGCACGTCGCCGAGCGGGGCGACCTGCCCGCGGCGCTGCGGCACGGTGCCGTCGGCGAGGTCGCCGGTGTGGCAGACGAGGTCGGGGTCGAGGGCGTTGACGGCTGCGACCACCCGGGCCGACCAGCCCGCGCGGTCGATCGGACCGTAGTGGGTGTCGGTCAGCAGGACCACCCGCAGGCCGTCCAGCCCCGCGCCCAGCCGGGCGACCGGGACCGTCACCCGCCGGACCCGCGGCACCCGCATCGCCTCCCGGTAGCCCCACAGCGTCAGCGCCACCGACACCCCGACCACCGCCGCCGCGACCAGCCGGGACCGGGCCGGGTCGGCGACGCCGGCGACCGCCAGCGCCAGCCGGAGCAGGACGCTCAGCAGCGCCCAGGCGAACAGCACCCAGATCACGCCCAGCAGCGTGTCGCCGGTGGCTGCCGCCCAGTCCCAGCCGCGCCGCCCGTGCCCGAGCACCATCAGCAACGGCAGCGCCAGCAGCCCGCCGGCGAAGCCGATCGTGACGGCGGCGACGACCGGGCCTGGCCACTGGTTGCCGGCCAGGGCCAGCGTCCACCACGGCACACCGAACAGCAGCACCAGGATGGCGGTGAGGATCGCGCCGAACCGCACCCGCCGCAGCGATCGTCTCGCCGGCGACGCCTGAACCGCCTCGCTGGCTGACACGGGCTGCACTCCTCGGGTCGTCGTCTGGCAGCATGACACGCCGTACCCGCCATCGACCACCTAGGTCAGGTGACGATGCCCAGGCGGCTCGGGCGGTGGTCCGGGAAGATCGGGGCCGGGTCGCCGATCCCGAGCCGGCGCTGCAGCAGCTCGGTGAGCACGTCCTGCCCCTGCGGCAGCCGGGTGGCACTGAATCGGCAGCGATCAGACAGCGCCGATCGACACCCTGGTGTCCCAGGGTGTCGACTGGAGGAGGCCGAGCTTGCCGGTGCCGCCCGAACCGAAGGTGGGTTGTTCGCGACCACATCTCTGTGGACGTGGGCTACATCCACAGAGACGTGGACCGCGTACGAGACCCCTCGCCCCTCGCCAATATAGTCAAGAGACGGCACACTAGCCTGGTTCCACCCACAGATGTGGGACCGTACCCGGCGCTCCGTCCTGGCCGCGTCCGGGACTGCCCGCGGTGCTGCAAGAGTACGTCGAGCATGAGCACGAGTTCCGCGTCTAAGTGGTGGGAGGGCGGGTGTGCGCGCCCGCAGGCGGAGCAGCCCGCAGCAGCCCGGCAACGTCACGTCACCTGGAAAGGCCAGCAACCATGAGTGACACAGTGGTCAGTGGGCTCAGCCACAACCGCAACTGGCTGCTCCTGTTCGCCGGCCAGGGGGTTTCGCTGGTCGGCTTCTTCGTCCTGAACGTCACACTGGTCCTGTGGGTCGGTGCGGTGCTTGCGGCTGGAACCGCCTGGGCACCGGCCGCCCGACGCCGGTTGGGGCAGTCGCGGCAGGTTCCTGCCGAGTCATGGCGGTGGGCCCGGCCATCGGCCGGGCCCACCAACGAGCGAGCGGTCAGCTCACATGCCGGTCGCCTGCGAGACGAAATCAGGGTTCGCCTCCACCCACTGGTCGATCGAGTCCGCGTACTCCTGGTCGCTCGACGCGGCGTTCTGGACCACCATGATGTCCTCGATCGCGAGCAGCTGATCGGAGGTGAGGGTGAAGTTCTGCAGCCACTCGGCGGCCTCCGGGAAGTCCGCCGCGAAGCCGCTGCGCCCGAACGAGTGGATCTTCTCCGGATCGCCGAGCGCCCCTTCCGGGTCCTCCAGGTCGCGGATCGGGTACGCCGCGTACGCCCAGTGCGGGCGCCACAGCGTGACCACCACGTCGTCCCCGGCGTCGGTGGCGTTCTGCAGCTCGCTGAGCATGGCCTGGGTCGAGGACTCCAGGAACTCCATGCCCTCCAGGCCGTAGGTTGGGATCACCTCGTCCTTGGTGATCCGGGTCAGGCCCGCACCAGGCTCGATGCCGACCAGCCGGTTGCCGAACGCGTCCGCGTTGTCCGCCAGCTCCGTCAGGGAGGTGATCGGCGCGTCCTCGTTCACGGCGATGGTCAGCGGTGCCTCGGTGAACCAGGCGCCGAGGTCCTCGATCTGGTCGCCATACTGCGCCCAGTAGTCCTCGTGGGTGCTCGGCAGCCAGGCGTCGAACGAGATGTCGTAGTTACCGTTCGCCACCCCTTCGAACACGAACACCGGGTCGCCGAACTCGTAGGTGACGGTGGCACCCTCCTGCTCGAAGATGTGGCCCCACAGGTAGGACGCGGCGATCCCCTCGTCCCAGCCGTTGAAGACCCCGATGGTGATTTCCTGGCCGGCCAGCGCACTGTCACCGTTACCACCCGGGTCGCCGCCGTCGCCGCCGTCGCCGTCATCCGAGCCGCAGGCAGCCAGAACAAGCGCGGCCGCGGCGGCACCGGCGACCAGCCGGGCGGATCTGCTGAGGTTCCGTGTCCTCATGACTTCCTTTCCTGGGCGCCAGACCTGGGTCTGCGCGACGCCCGCTATCGCGGATTCTCTTCATCGGTCCGGGTTCATGCGGCCTTCTCCAGCCGCGCGACCCGGGAGCGGGACCCGAGGGCCCCGGTAAATCTGTCCAGGTAGATCGCGAGGATCACCACGGACAGCCCGGCCTCGATCCCGAGGCCGATGTTCAGTCGGTTCAGCGCCGCCAGCACGACCTGTCCCAGGCCGGGGCCGCCGACCATCCCGGCCAGCACTACCATCGCCAGCGCGAGCATGATGATCTGGTTGATCCCCGCCATGATGGTGGGGAGCGCGAGCGGTAGCTGCACCTGCCGGAGGATCTTCGCCGGTGAGCTGCCGAACGCATGTCCCGCCTCGACCACCTCCGGGTCGACCTGCCGGATCCCCAGCTCGGTCAGCCGGATCCCCGGGGGCATCGCGAAGATGATGGTGGCCACGATGCCGGGCACCACCCCGACGCTGAAGATCAGGACCGCCAGCAGTACGTAGAGCAGCGCCGGCATGGTCTGCATGAAGTCGAGCACCGGCCGGACTACGCTGCTGACGGTCTGGGAGCGGGCGGCCGCGATCCCGATCGGGACGGCGAACAGCGCCGCCACGGCGCAGGCGACCAGCACCATCGACAGCGTGAGCATCGTGTTCTCCCACTGCTCCATCAGGTCGATCAGCAGCAGGCCGGCGGTGGCGCCGAGCCCGAACAGCCAGCCCCGTACGAGCAGGCCCAGCACGCCGAGCACCAGGATCACGGCGATCGGCGGCAGCGTGTTGAGCAGGTTGCCCAGGCCCTCGTAGGCGCCGCCCAGCACCTCCCGGATGAAGTCCCACAGCGGGGCGAGGTTCCGGTCCAGCCAGTTGAAGATGTTGGTCGCCCATTCGTCGACGGGAACTCGCCACCCGAACAGCTCATTCATCGCTCACACACCTCCACCGGCGGCGGGAGCGCCGGACGCCGACCCGCGCTGAAGCTCGAACATCGCATCGGCTCGCGCCCGGTCGGCTTCCCCGTCCGGTGGGCTGCCCGGGTAGGCCTCCGCGGTCGAGCCGCCGGACCCGCTGGTCTCGGTTGCGGTGAGGCTGGCCATCGCGCCCAGCAGCGTGGCCCGCGGGATCACGCCCAGCAGCCGGTTGTCCTCGTCGACCACCGCGACCGGCAGCGAGCTCTCGGCCGACGGCGCGAACACGTCCGCA
The DNA here is from genome assembly GCA_009377645.1 of Micromonosporaceae bacterium. GTDB lineage: Bacteria > Actinomycetota > Actinomycetes > Mycobacteriales > Micromonosporaceae > Natronosporangium. The sequence continues at coordinate 18,893 of WHTQ01000014.1, forward strand.
AGCAGTGCGTCTGCCGTCACCGTGGCCGGCGTGGTGTTGAGCACCTCCCGCATCCCCTCCCGACCGCGGCTGACCGCCGCCTGCGCCGCCTCGTCCCGGATCGTGCCGCGCAGGATCCGGTCCCGGGAGACCACGAACGCCGCGTGCGCCTGCTCCTCGCGCATCTGGCGCAGCACTGCCCGCGGCCCCTCGGTGTCGATCACGACGGTGCGTGCCGGTTCCATCACCGACGACGCGGTCAGCACCCGGGTCCGGTCCACGTCCTGCACGAACTGCGCGACGTAGTCGTTCGCCGGGTCCTGCAGGATCTCCTCGCCGGTGCCGATCTGGACGATCTGGCCGGCCCGCATCACCGCGATCCGGTCCCCGAGCCGCATCGCCTCGTTCAGGTCGTGGGTGATGAAGATGATCGTCTTCTCCAGCCGGGACTGGAGCTCCAGCAGCTGATCCTGCATCTCCCGCCGGATCAACGGGTCGAGCGCCGAGAACGCCTCGTCCATCAACATGATCGGGGTTTCGGAGGCGAGCGCCCGGGCCAGCCCGACCCGCTGCTTCATGCCTCCGGAAAGCTGTTGCGGAAGCCGGTTCTCCCAGCCCTCAAGGCCCACCATGGACAGTGCCACCCGCGCCTTCTCCACCCGGGTGGCCCGGTCGACATCACGCACTCGCAGTGCGTAGGCTGCGTTCTCCAGCACCGTCCGGTGTGGTAGGAGAGCGAAGTGCTGGAAGACCATGCTCATGGTTTCGCGTCGTAGCTGGCGCAGGCCGCGCGGGTCCAGCTTGGCCACGTCCTTGCCGTCGACGTAGACGTGGCCGGCGGACGGCTCCCACAAGCCGTTCAGCATCCGGATCAGTGTGGACTTTCCGGACCCGGACAGACCCATCACCACAAAGATCTCGCCCGGCTCGACGTCGAATGTGGCGTCGGCCACGGCGACGGTCGCACCGAGCGGCTTGACCTCGTCCAGCGTGGCGCCGCTCTGGAGCCGGCGCACCACTTCCTTGGATCGTCGGCCGAAGACCTTGTACAGTCCCTCTGCGCTTAAGGCGGACACGATTCCCTTTCGTCGGTCGGCCGCGCGACCTGCCCTGGCTCGGGGGTCGCGCCCTAGCGGGCTCGGGCAGTGCCCTCCTGCCCCGCAGCCGACGAGAACGGGTGGGGCGCCAAGCGCACCGGGAACCCGATGCGTCACCACCCGCGGGCACGGGACGAACCCTCGGGGACGCCACCTCTCACCCTACCGGACAGTCGGGGCGCAGGTCCAAGCGTGGCGCCAGGCCCGGGGACACGAAACCGTAACAACCGGACTTTCCGCGCGGCCGGCGTCAGTCCGGGGCCGCGACCGGAAGGTTCGCCTGCCCGGCCGCCGCGGCCAGCCGTTTGTCGTAGGTAACGAACGCCTGTAGCTGCTTGCCCGAGGCGACCAGCAGCTCCGCAGTGGCGAGGTGGATTGCGTCCAGTGACCGGAGGGACGGCTCCGGGTAGGCACCGGTGGTCGCCCGTACGGCCGCGTTGATCTCGATCCGATGCAGCCGCGCGAGCACCCCCGCCACCGCCCCCAGCACGCCTGGCTGACTGCGCCGCAGTGCCCGCGGGACCTCCACCTCGACCAGTGCCGAGGCGACCAGCGGCTGCCCGGACCGGGCGTTCAGCCACTCGACCAGCGCGCGGGACTCGGCCTCGACCCGGACCAGCTTCACCAGCGCGGCGGTGTCGAGATAGATCACCAGCGTTCCTCGTCGCGCAGCGCCGAGACCAGCGCACCAGCCTCGGAGCCGGGCTCGGCGGTGACCTGCGGCATCGGGACCGGGCCGGTGATCGTTGGGGGGACCGCCACGTTGTCCGCGACCAGGTCGGCCATCGGGTCAGCCGCGAGCGGCACGATCCGGGCGACCGGGCGGCCCCGGTTCGTGATCTCCACGACCTCCCCCCGCTCCACCCGCGCAATCACTTCGGCGGTGTGCTGGTTGAGGGTACGGACGGCGACCTGCTCCATGGCGACAGTGTAATACGTTCCGTCCTACTTTGCCGTGTACCGGAGCCACGCGAGCCCCAGCACCGGCAGCACCAGCGGCACGAACGCGTACCCGATGCCGTAGCTGGACCAGACAGTGGCGCGGGGGAAGGCATCCGCCCAGATCAGGCTGGCGGTGCCCACGCCGAGCACGCCGGCCAGCTCGACCGAGCAGCAGGCCGCGGCGACCCGCCGGGCGGCCGGCCCGCCGCGGGCCAGCCCGATCGCCGCCACCAGGTAGATCGCGGCCGCCAGGGCGGAGAGCAGGTACGCGACCGGGGCCTCCTCGAGCCGGGTGGCGAGCTGCCAGCCGGCCCGGACGCCGGCGGCCAGTGCGAAGAACGCGTACACCGCCACCAGCAGCCGGCCAAAGCCGGCCCCGGTCCGCCGCGCCGCCCGGGTGCGGGCACCCTCCGCCGCCGGTGGACCGCCCATCAGCCCCAGACCTGCTGCAGCCGCACTACCATCACCGGGATCACCAGGCACGCCGCCGCGATGATCGCCGAGCCCCAGCGGGTGCGCTCGGCGATCCCGAGCAGCGCCGCCAGAGGGGGCAGCAGCACCGCGGTGAGCAGATAGCCGACGAACGTGGCCATCCCCTCCGGGCGGTCGCCGGTGAACATCCGGCCGATCGCGATCGCCGCCTGCACCAGCAGGATCACCTCGACCACGGTCAGCCCGACCAGCTGGACCAGGCCCGGCGGCCGGTCCAGCAGCGCCATCAGGCCACTGAAGCCGGCGAGCACCAGCCCGGCGACGATGATGGTGGTGGCGAAGCCGTCGACCATGCCAAGCAGCCTAGCCCGGCGGCGGGAGGGCTCACCCGGCGGCGGGAGGGCTCACCCGCCGGAGCGGGCCGCCGTCTGCACCCGGCGCCAGACCTTCTTGTAGGCCTCCAGCCCGTCCTCGAACAGCGGCCGGGCCGGGCCGGCCGCGATCCCCACCCGCTCCGGGATGGTGCCCCACACCGGCACCCGGGCCTCCGCATACGCCGCCAGGGCGTCCTGGTAGTCGCGCGTGAAGGTCCGGGCCGAGGCGATCACCAGCCCGACCGGCGTGCCCGCCGGGACCATCGCGAGCACCGCCTCCACCCGCGGGGCCTCGATCCCGCCCACCCGGGTCGGGATCAGCACCACGTCGGCCCGCTCCACGATCTTTCCGAGCAGCCGGTCGTGGGCCGGTGGCGTGTCGACCACCACCAGATCCTCGCCGCCCAGCCGGTCGAGCGCCCGGCTGAGCAGCCGGTCGGTCGGCGCCTCGATGACGTTGACCTTCTCGAGTCGCTCGTCGTCGGAGAACTCGACCCACTCCGCAGCCGCGGCCTGTGGGTCGGCATCCACGATGGTGGCCGGGCGCCGGTTGGCCCCCAGCGCGGCCAGGTAGATCGACGAGGTCGTCTTCCCGACCCCGCCCTTCACAGCAGCCACAACTACGATCATCTTCCACACCGTACCGCCTTCCGGGCCGCCAGGTGAGCCGATCTCGTGAGTTGCCGGGCGCTATCGGCGCTGGCCCGCGGCGGCCTCCGCCATCCGGGTGACCGCCTGCCGCAGGATCGGCAGCGGCGTGGCGAAGTTCAGCCGGACGTACCCCCGGCCGGCCTGGCCGCACTCCGCACCGTCCACCACCGCCACCCCGGCGTGCCGGCGGAAGAACTCGGCCGGGTCGCCGCCGCCCGGGGCGGTTCCGTCGAGGGCGGCGAGCGCTCGGCAGTCCAGCCAGGCCAGGTAGGTGCCCTCCGGCGGCCGGTAGCCCAGCTCCGGCAGGTGGGCCGCCAGCAGCTCGCCCAGCGCCAGCCGGCTGCGGTCCAGGTAGCCGAGGATCCCGTCCAGCCAGCGCTCGCCGGACCGGTAGGCCGCGGTGGCGGCGACCGCGCCGAGCTGGCTGGCGGCGACCGACGCGCTCGACCCGACCACCTCCCAGGCGGCGGCGTCGGCCTGGTTGCTGGTGATCACCTGCCCGCACTTGAGGCCGGGCAGGTCCCAGGCCTTGGACGCGGCGGTGGCGGTCAGGGTGTGGCCGGCGGCGGTGCCGGAGGTCGAGGCGTACGGGACGTGCCGGTGCCCGGGGTAGACCAGCGGGGCGTGGATCTCGTCGGCGAACACCCGACCGCCGTGCCGGTCGACCACCGCGGTGACGGCGGCCAGCTCACCGGCGGTCAGCACCCGCCCGACCGGGTTCGCCGGGTTGCAGAGGATCAGCAGCTGACCCCCGGCCCGGTACGCGCGGTCCAGGCCGTCCAGGTCGAGCACGTACTGGCCGCCGTCGGTGGCCATCGGCACCTCGAGCACCGCCCGCCCGTGCAGCGGTGGGGTGGTCAGGAACGGCATGTACGCGGGGGTCGGCAGGATCACCGGGCTGCCGGGACGGGTGAAGTGCCGGATCGTGAGCTCCAGGGCGGTGAGTACGTCGGAGACCGGTTGGACCTGCTCGGGCGCCACCGCCCACCCGTACCGTCGCTGTTGCCACTGGGCGCACGTGAGCGCCAGGTCGGCCCGCCGGCCCGGTGGCAGGTAGCCGAACCGGCCGTCCTGGACCGCGGCGTGCAGCGCCGCCGTGACCTCGGGCGCGGTGCCGAAGTCCATCTCGGCCACCCAGGCACCGATCGTGTCCTGGTCCTGGTCCTGGTTTCGGTCCTGGTCTATCCCGGTCCACTTGAGGCTGCCGCGCTCCCGCAGGTCCGGCGCGGTCACCGCGTCCAGGTCGCCGGTGTGGCTGGCCGGGCTCATGCCGGGCCGGTGGGGTGGGCGTCCAGGTACGCCTTCGCCAGCCGCTTCGGAGCCCGCTCCAGCCACGCCTCGACCAGCAGCTCCTCGAGCTCGGCCAGCACCGCCCGCTCCAGCCGGACCAGGATGATCGCGTACCCGTCGAAGTGTGGGGTGGTGAAGTAGACGTCCGGGTCCTCGGCCAGCAGCGCCTCCTTGGCGCCCGGGTCGGGCACCCAGGCGGCCAGGATCGGCCCGTCCGGGGCGGCGTCGCCGAGCGCCTGCCGGTCGGACTTGCCCAGCGGGCGTTCCCAGGTGAGCAGCTTGCCCTTGACCCGCCACTCGAGCACGCCGTCCCGGCCGGATCGTTCGGTGGTCTCCGGCAGCCCCAGCGCGATCCGGCGCACGTCCTCCCAGCCAGCCATGCCGACCACGGTACGGGGGAGTGGCGGGTCAGGCCAGACCCGGTGCCTCGGCCGGCAGGCCGACTGAGCGTGCGACCTCCAGCATCCGCCGGTCGTACGTGACCAGCGTGTCCAGCACGTCGCCGATGACCTGGGCGCTGGCTATGTGGACGGCGTCGAGAGTGCGGACCCGGCCCGGAAGCCGGCTGCGCGCGCCGCGAGCAGGAGGTCGAGCGGGGCGATCTCCTCCGGAACCGGATAGCGCGGGAGCCGGTCGAGGTCGCTGGTCGTAGTGGTCTTCAGGCGGATGAGTCCCTTGGCCACCAGCGATGCGTATCGTCCGAGGTTCCCGGAGCCGGGCAGCAGCACCGCGATCACGTCGCCGTGGTGAGCAGGTGCCCCTTGCGGGCGTGCTGGTGTGCGGCGAAGAATGCGGGACTATGTGATCACCGGCTGCTGGCAGGCCACGGACGGTCGGGGGAGCCAGGCAGCCTCGCAGGAGGCGTCGGGATTGGGCTCGCTGTTTGTGGGACGGGCGGAGGAGCTGGCCACCCTGGCGCGGGCGCTGTCCCGGCCCCCGGCGGTGGTGCTGGTCGAGGGCGAGGCTGGCATCGGCAAGACCCGGCTGCTCGCGGAGCTCCCGGCCCGGCCGGAGCTGGCCGGAGCGCGGTTCCTGGTCGGTGGCTGCCCGGCGATCCGGGAACCATTCCCGCTGGGTCCGGTGCTGGAGGCGGTGCGGGGGTTGCGGGACCGGCCGCCGCGGTCCCGGTTGTCGCCAGTGACCGGAGCGTTGCGGCCACTGCTGCCGGAGCTCGCCGGCCTGCTCGCGCCGGCGCCGGAGCCGTTGCCGGACCGGTCGGCGGAGCGGCACCGGGTGTTCCGCGCGCTGGTGGAGCTGTTCCAGGCCGTGCACCCGGTGACCGTGGTGCTGGAGGACCTGCACTGGGCCGACGGCCAGACTCTCGACTTCCTGCGCTACCTGCTGGGAAGCCCTCCGCCCACGCTGTCGCTGGTGGTCACGTTCCGGGGCGAGGAGGTGGATCCAGCGGTGCGGTCGCTGACCGGGCGGCTGGCCGAGTCGATGACCCGGGCGCAGGTGGTGCTGCGGCCGTTCGACGTGGCGCTGACCGGCGAGCTGGCGGCCGGGATCGTGAACGCCGACCGGGTTTCGGAGGACTTCGCCAGCTACCTGTGCGAGCGCACCGGCGGGCTGCCGTTCGCGGTCGAGGAGGTGATGGCGCTGCTGCGAGAGCGCGGCGTGGTGGCCCGCCAGGGACAGCAGTGGGTCCGGCGGGCAATGGACGAGCTGGCGGTGCCGGCCGTGGTCCGGGACCACGTCCTGGGTCGGGCGAGCCTGCTGCCGGCGCGTACCCGGCAGGTGCTCGACGCCGCCGCGGTGCTCCAGCGGCCGGCACCCGAGCAGCTGCTCGCGGCGCTGTCCGGCCAACCGGCCCCGGTCGCCGCGGCCGGCCTGAGCCGGGCGATCGAGTCCGGGCTGCTGGTCGAGCACGGCGCGACCATCGGGTTCCGGCACGTGCTGGCCGCGCAGGCCATCTACGACGGCATCCCCGGGCCCCGCCGCCGGGCGCTGCACGACCGGGCCGCGGCCGCTCTGAAAGGGCAGGAGCCGATGCCGCTGGGCCAGATCGCGCACCACCTCCGGCAGGCTGGCCGGCTCGACGACTGGGCGGTGGTGGCCGAGGCGGCGGCCGACCAGGCGGTCGAGCTCGGCCACGATGGCGAGGCGGCCAGGCTGCTCGAGGAGGCGCTCCGGCAGGTCTCGCCGGGCGCCGGCTCGGCCGGCCGGATCGCCGTGAAGCTGGGACGCGCCGCGATCGAGCTGCTGCGCATTCCGGACGTGCACGACCTGCTGTCCAAGGTGCTGGAGCACGAGCAGCCCCGGGCGGTGCGCGGGGAGCTGCGGTTCCTGCTGGGGTTGCTCTACGACCAGACCAGCGGCGACTCGCTGCGGCCCCGGCAGCTGTTCCAGGCGGCGGTGGACGATCTCGACGACCGTCCCGACCTGCAGGCGTGGGCGATGGTCGGGCTGGGCATCCGGGGCGCGCCGCCGGCGGCCCCCGGGCCGGGCGGGGGCTGGCTCGACCGGGCGCTCGAGATCCTTCCGCGGGTGGACGACCCGGTCTTCGAGGTGTTCCTGCTCGGCAAGGTGACATCGGTGCTGGCGGCCTCTGGGGACCGCCGGTGGCGGGAGCTGGCCGCCCGGATCGAGCAGCGGGCGGGCGGCGCGGTGCGGCAGCGCCGGCTGGTGAACGCCTTCCACTCGGTCGGGCAGACGGTCTGCTACGCCGGGCATCACCGGACCGCCGAGCGGCTGCTGGCGGTGGCCCGGACCGGGGCGCTGGCCTGCGAGGACGAGCGGCAGGAGACCCTCGTACGGTCGGCGCAGGCGGTGCTGGACTACTGCCGCGGCAGCTGGGAGGGGCTGGCCGCCGCGACCGCCGGTCTGGTCGACCAGCTGGCCGACCAGCCGCGTTCCCGGTCCATGGTCGAGGTGGTGGCCGGCTGCCTCGCGCTCGCGTACGGAGACCAGGACGGGGCCGCCTGCCGGCTCGGCGCGACCGTGGCCCAGGTCGATGGGCAGGACGGAACCGACGTGCTCCCGATGGCGGTGGGAGCGCTGGTCCGGCTCGCCGTCGCCCGGGGCGACACCGCGGCCGCGGCGGCGACCGTGGACCGGTACGTCGCCGGCCTGGAGGGTCCGGAGCTGTGGCCGGCGACCTGCCGGGCGCTGCCATGGGTGGTCGAGGCGTTGCTGGCCGCGGGCCGGCGCCCGGACGCCCGCCGCCTGTGGAGCCGCTGCTCGGACGGGCTGAGCGGGCTGGACGCACCGCTGGCGCCGGCGGCGCTCCGGCACGCCCAAGGGTTCCTGGCGCAGGCGGACGGCGAGCCGTCGGCGGCGGCGCACCACTTCGGTGCGGCCGCCCGGCGGTACCGATCGCTCCGCTGCCCGTACGAGGCGGCGCAGGCCCACGAGCAGGCCGCCTGCGCCCTGGCGGCGGCCGGCGAGCGGGAGCGCGAGCGGGTGGCCGAGCCGCTGCGGGCGGCGCTCGCGACCTTCCAGCGGCTGGGTGCGGCCTGGGACCTCGGGCGGGCCGCCCGGACCGCCCGCCGGTACGGGGTTCCGGCGCCGACCCGCTACCGGCGGGGACGCCGCGGCTACGGACCCGAGCTGTCGCCCCGGGAGCGGGAGGTGGCCGAGCGGGCCGCCCGTGGGAGCACCAACAAGGAAATCGCCGACGAACTGTTCATCTCCACCAACACGGTGAAGAAACAGCTCGCGTCCGCGATGCGCAAGCTCGACGTCGGCTCCCGCGCCGCGGTTGCGTACCGGCTCGCCGCCGGTCACCAGGACGACTCGCACACGAATTAGTGGCCCGATCGGGCCATGGTGACCGCCGCGCCGGGGCCGCAGGCTGTCAGGATGACCGACCCCGACCGGGTCGACGAGGACGGTGCGGCACCGGCCGCGCCGGACCGGCCGGCTGACCGGGCTCCGGAACCGGACGCGTCCGGTCCGGAAGAGCGGCCGGAGCCAGGCCGGTCGGACGGCCACCGCGGGCCGGGCACGGACGGGTGGCTCCCGCTGTGACCGAGATGTCCGATCGGCGGCGGGCGGCAGGCAGCGGAAGGAGAACACCGTGAAGCAGGCGCGGCGGCATGGGTGGTGGCCTCGGGTACGGCCGGCGGCGGCCGGGCTGGCGTCGTTGACGCTGGTGGTCGGACTCGCGCTGATGCCCGCCCCGGCCTCGGCCGCCAACCCCGGCGACGATGCGTCCGGTCCGGCAGCGGTGGAACCGCAGGTGTGGGACACCCTGGCCGCGGACGGGACGGCCACCTTCTGGGTCTACCTGCAGGACGCGCCCGACCTGGCGACCGCGGCCGGGATCCCCGACCGGGGCGCGCAGGGCCGGTTCGTGGTGGACACGCTGCGGGCCACCGCCGAGCGCAGCCAGGCCGGCGTGGTCGACCTGCTGGCGGCCGAGGGCGCCGACTACCAGGCGTTCTGGATCGCCAACACGGTCCGGGTGACCGGGGACGAGGAGCTGCTGCGACGGGTCGCGGAGCTGCCCGAGGTGGCGCAGGTGACGGCGGACCGGGTGTACGAGGTGCCGGAGCCGGCTCCGGCCGACGAGCAACCACGGGTCGGCAGCGTCGAGTGGGGAGTCGACCGGATCAACGCCCCGCAGGTGTGGGACGAGTTCGGCGCCACCGGCGACGGGATCGTGGTCGGAGTGATCGACACCGGTGCCCAGTTCGACCATCCGGCACTGGTCGGGCAGTACCGAGGCAACACCGGTGACGGCACGTTCGACCACAACTACAACTGGTACGACCCGTCCAGCGTCTGCGGCAGCCCGTCCCTGGAACCCTGCGACAACATCGGCCACGGCAGCCACGTGACCGGCACGATCGCCGGCGACGACGGCGGCGACAACCAGATCGGGGTGGCGCCGGGGGCGCGCTGGATCGCGGTCAAGGGCTGTGAGGACAGCAGCGGGTGCACGCAGGCGGCGCTGCTGGCCAGCGGGCAGTTCATGCTCGCCCCGACCGACCTGCAGGGCCGCAACCCGCGGCCGGAGCTGCGTCCGCACATCGTCAACAACTCGTGGGGCAGCAACCGGTTCACCGACCCGTGGTACCAGGCCACGGTGCGGGCGTGGCTGGCGGCCGGGATCTTCCCGCAGTTCTCAGCCGGCAACTCCGGTCCCGGCTGCGACACCGCCGGCAACCCCGGCAACCTGCCGGAGAGCTACGCGGCCGGCGCGTTCGACATCGACGGCGCCATCTACGCGCAGTCCAGCCGGGGTTCCTCGGCCTGGGACGGCTCGGTCAAGCCGAACCTCACCGCCCCTGGGGTGGCGGTGCGATCGGCGATCCCGGGCGACGGCTACGGCACGGCCACCGGCACGTCGATGGCCTCCCCGCACGTGGCCGGGGCGGTGGCGCTGCTGTGGTCGGCGGCGCCCGCGCTGGTCCGGGAGATCGACGCCACCCGCGAGCTGCTGGACCAGTCGGCGATCGACACCGAGGACCTGACCTGCGGCGGGACCGCCGAGAACAACAACGTCTGGGGCCAGGGGCGGCTGGACGCGTTCGCCGCGGTCGACGGCGCCGCCCGCGGACCGGCCGGGACGCTGGCCGGCACCATCACCGACGCGGGCTCCGGGGCGCCGGTCGCTGGCGCCACCATCACCATCACCGGCGCCACCGACCGGGAGCGGGTCACCGGCCCGGACGGCGGCTACTCGGTCACGCTGCCGGCCGGCGAGTTCACCGTCACCGCCTCGGCGTTCGGCTACCAGGACCGGTCCGGCCAGTTCACTGTGGTCGAGGACCAGCTCACCGACGGGAGCCTGCCACTGGCCAAGGTGGACCATGTCACGGTCAGTGGCCGGGTCACCGACGGCTCCGGCCAGGGCTGGCCGCTGTACGCCGAGCTGGCGGTGACCGGCACGCCGGTGCGCACCTACACCGACCCGGCGACCGGCCAGTACACGCTGTCGGTGCCGGCCGGGGAGAGCTACTCGCTGGCGGTGACGCCGCAGTACCCCGGCTACGCCAGCAGCACCGCGACGGTTGCCGCCACCGCCGACCAGACCCTGGACCTAACCCTGGTGACGACCCGGTGCGAGGCGACGCCCGGCTACCGGTCCCCGGTCACGGTCGGCGTGCTGGGCGACCGGGGTGGCCAGTTCGCCGACGTGTTGGGCCAGGAGGGGATCGGCCACGGTGTCTTCGACTGGGGCGACGACCCGGCCGGCTTCGACGTGATCGTCGTCAACACCCCCCGCGACCCCGGGGCGGAGGCGTTCGGGCAGTTCCTGGCCGACACCGACGCGGCCGACACCGGGGTGGTGTTCCTAGACAACTGGGCCTCGATCGAGGGCAGCTTGGGGGGCAGCCAGGGGATCCGGCTGCTGTGGCAGCACACCGGCATCCCAAGCGAGCGCACCAAGGGAACGGCCGGCGGAGCGACCGAGCTGTTCTACCAGGTGCGCGAGGAGCACCCGATCCTGGCCGGGTTCGCGCCCGGCGAGCAGATCATCACGGACACGACGGAGGGCTTCAAGGGGTACGCCTTCTTCAACGGGTACGCGGGCCAGGGCCGGACGGTGATCGCCGACGCCGGCCAGACCGACACCGGCACCGCCGGGCCGGGCATCGCCGTACAGCAGCGGGACCGCAACCGGCACGCGCTGCTGTCCATGCACGCCGCCACCCTGGTGTTCACCCCGGTCGGCGACCAGCCGCAGGTCTGGCGGCCGAGCGACTGGACCGATGCCGCCCGGCGGCTGTTCCGCAACGCGGTGGAGTGGGTCAGCCCGACCAGCTTCGAGTGCGTCCCGACCGACGGTGGCCTGGTGCTCGGCCAGGTGACCGACCGCAACACCGGCCAGCCGGTCACCGGCGCCACGGTCACCAGTGTGGACAGTCCGGAGGTGACTGTGACCTCGTCCGCCACGCCGGCGGACCCACGGCTGGGGGACGGGTTCTTCTGGCTGTTCTCGCCGGAGGTCGGCGACGTCGAGCTGACCGCCGCGGCGCGCCGGTATGCCGGGGCCACCGCGACCGTGGAGGTGAGCTCCGGGGCCGCCAACCCGGCCGACCTGGCGCTGGCCGCGGGGCGGCTGGAGCTGGACCACGCTGCGCTCACCGCCACCGTGCGGCCCGGGCAGCCGGCCCAGCGCACGTTCACGGTCACCAACACCGGCACCGCCCCGGCCGAGGTGGAGCTGTACGAGCGGCGCGGGCACCGGCCGCCCGGCGGCGCCGCCGCCCGGCAGGCGTTCGCCATGGCCGGGGCGGTGCAGGAGGTCGAGGCGGACCTGTCGCCGGCCGCGGCGAGGCTGCTGGAGGCGGCGCCGGAGCAAGCGCCGGCACCGGCGGCGGGCGACCGGCCGGCGGCGGCTCCCTGGACTGACCTGCCGGACTATCCGGTGACCATCATGGACAACGCGATGGCCGTGGTCGACGGCACGCTCTACTCGTTCGGCGGGTTCACCCCGGGCCCGTTCGGCGGCACCACCCAGGACCGCGGGTTCGCCCTGGACCCGGAGACCGGCCGGTGGCGGGAGATCGCCCGGATGCCGGAACCTCGGGACAAGCCGGAGGCGGTCGAGATCGACGGCCGGATCTACGTGGTCGGCGGCTGGGACGCCGACTCGAACGCCACCGCCAGCACGTTCATCTACGACCCGGCCCAGAACACCTGGTCGCAGGGGGCGGACATGCCGGCCGGGCGGGCCGCCCCCGGAGCCGCTGCCGTAGACGGCGCGCTGTACGTGGTGGGCGGCTGCACCACCGGCGGGTGTGAGGTCTCGGGCACGGTGTGGCGCTACCAGCCGAGCCGGGACGAGTGGGAAGTGCTGCCCGACTACCCGCACAGCATCGCGTGGCTCGGCTGCGGCGGGCTGGCCGGCCAGGTGTTCTGCACCGGCGGCACCATCGGCGGCGCGCCCACCGCCGCCACCTACGCCTACCACCCGGAGCAGCGGGAGTGGACCGCCCGGGCCGACGCGCCGTACCCGAGCTGGGGGATGGCCTACGCCGCCGCCGACGGCCGGCTGGTGGTCTCCGGCGGGGCGACCGAGGCGTCCGGCTCCGGCTCGGTCACCAACCGGGGTGCGTACTACCACCCGGGCAACGACACCTGGACCGAGATCGAGCCGGCCAGCCGCCCGGTGTTCCGGGCCGGCAGCGCCTGCGGCTTCGCCAAGGTCGGCGGTGCGACCGGGAGCCTGCAGCGGGTGGCCACCGGCGAGGTGCACCCGGACTTCGCCGAGTGCGACGTGGCAGACCTGCCGTGGCTGGCGGCCGACCCGCCGGCCGCCACCCTGGCTCCCGGGCAGAGCCTGACCGTGATCGTGACGCTGGACCCGGACCAGGCACCGCCGGGCGTCCACGCCGGCGGGGTCGGGGTGCGCCAGCAGACGCCGTACCCGCTGCACCCGGTCGACGTGACGGTGACGGTGCGGGAGCCGGTGTCGTGCGACCGGGAGGTGACCGGCACCCATCGCGGGCCGCTGGTGGTGACCGCCGGGGTCACCTGCGTGGCCGACGGTGCGACCGTGGTCGGTCCGGTGGTGGTGCGGGCCGGAGCCGGGCTGATGGTCGGCGACGCGACCCTGACCGGCCCGGTGGCGGCCACCGGCGCGGACCTGGTGGAGCTGGTCGGCGCCGAGGTCGCCGGCTCGATGACGGTCCGCGGCAGCACCGGCAGCGTGACGCTGCAGGACAACCGGCTGACCGGGACGGTCAGGTTGGTCGACAACGCCACCGGTGATATCCCGGTCATCGTGTCCGGCAACGCGATCACCGGCGACCTGTCCTGTACCGGCAACCAACCGGCACCGGTCAACGAGGGGGTGCCGAACCCGGTGACCGGCCGGGCGTCCGACCAGTGCGCCGGGTTGTAACAGGTGGTCAGCTGGTGATGTCGCGGCCGGCGAACCGGGCCCAGGCGGCGGTCCAGAACACCACCGCGTACGCGCCGGCGGAGAGCAGCCCCAGCCGCAGGTCGGGGAGGAAGACCGGCTCCCGGAGCAGGTCGCCGAACGACATCCACCAGTGGGTCAGCAGGTACGGGTGCAGCCAGGACAGCTGCGGGATCGAGTCCAGTACGAAGCTGGTCACGGTCAGGATCACCACCGCGATGGTGGCCCCGATCGGCTGCTCGGTCAGCGTGGACACGAACAGCCCCAGCGCACCCAGCGCACAGAGCCCGATCGCGAGGTACCCGCAGACCGCGAGCAGCCGCAGCAGCCCGTCCCCGAACCCCACCTGCACCCCGGAGAGCAGGGTCACCGGGCCGCCCCCGAACAGCGCCAGCCCGGCCAGCAGCCCGACGCCGGCCACCAGCAGGGTCGCGGTGACCGCGAACGTCACGATCGCGGCGAACTTCACCAGCAGCGCCCGGGTCCGGTGCACCGGCACCGTGAGCAGGTAGCGCAGCGTACCGGCGTTCGCCTCGCCGGCGATCGAGTCGCCGGCGATGGTGGCCACCGCGAGCGGGAGGAACAGCGGCAGCGACACGGTCAGCGCGGCCAGCGCCACGAAGAACCCGTTGCCGGTGATCGAGGAGAAGAAGTCCGGCCCCTCGCCGGTGCCCGGCTCCGGGTTCGCGATCCGGACCGCCACCGCGATCACCAGCGGGACTGCCGCGAGCACGCCGAGCCCGGCCTGGTTGCGGCGCCGGCCGAAGATCAGCCGCAGCTCGGAACGCAGGAACCGGGTGCTCGGCGCCCGCGCCGGGCGGGGTGGCCGGGCGGCCACCGCGAGGTCAGCCGCTGACACCTCAGCCGCTGACATCGAAGCCCTCCCCGGTCAGCGAGACGAACACGTCCTCCAGGTCCGGTGCCGCCACCGCGAATCCGCGTACCGGCACCCCGTCGTGCACCAGGGTGGCGACCACCTTCTCCGGGGCGAGGCCGTCCAGCCCGCCGGTCGCCGCCTCCGCCTGCACCGCCACCCCGGACAGGCCCAGCTCGCGCAGCACCCGGGCGGCCTCGGTCGGGCGGTCGGTCTCCACCCGCACCTGTGGCGCCGCCGAGGCGCGCAGCTGGGCCAGCGACGACTGCGCCACCAGCCGGCCCCGGTGCATCACACCGACGTGGCTGCAGATCTGCTCCACCTCCGAGAGCAGGTGGGTGGAGAGCAGCACGGTGGTCCCCTCCCGGGCGAGCGCGGCGATCAGCGCCCGCACCTCCCGGGTCCCCTGCGGGTCCAGGCCGTTGGTCGGCTCGTCCAGGATCAGCAGCTCTCGCGGGGACAGCGTCGCCGCGGCCAGCGCCAGCCGCTGCCGCATCCCGAGCGAGTACGCGCGGTAGTGCTTGCCGGCCGCGGCGGACAGCCCGACCCGGGCCAGTGCCGCGTCCACCCGGCGCCGGGTGCCGGCCGGGTCGGCGTACCGGTCCACCGCGTCCAGCCGGCGCAGGTTGTCCCGACCGGACAGGTACGGGTGGAAGCCGGGGCCCTCGACCAGCGTGCCGACCCGGGGCAGCACCGCGCCGGCGCCGCCCGGCATCGGGGCGCCGAGCAGCGCGTGCCGGCCGGCGGTGGGCCGGACCAGCCCGAGCAGCAGCCGGATCGTGGTGGTCTTGCCGGAGCCGTTCGGGCCGAGAAAGCCGTAGACCGTGCCCTGCGGGACCGCCAGGTCGACGGCGTCGACCGCGACCTGCCGGCCGAACCGCTTGGTCAGCCCGTGACTCTCGACCGCGTTCACTCCCCGGCCACCTCGGTCAGCCGTTCCGGGGTGACCGCCCCGAGCAGCACCCGGCCGTCGTCAGTCAGCAGCACGCTGAACAGGCTCCCGGAGACCACCCGGCCGCTGCCCCAGTCACCGCTGACCCGCGGCAGCGCGGCCAGCAGGCCGGCCAGCTCACCGTCGCCGTCCGGCGCCAGGCCGTCCGGCAGCTCGGCCACCAGCACGCTGGTCCAGCCCTCGCCGACCACGGTAGGCCGCTCGGCGCCCGCGCCCGGCTTGAGCTCGAACGGGAGCGAAGGCCACAGGTCCTCCTCGGTCACCTCGGTGCCGGGCGGCGGGTTGAACCGGAACTGCTCCGGGTCCGGCCGCTCGAAGCCGATCTGGGTGAACCGCACCTCGAAGGCCGGATCCGGCCCGCCGCCGAAGACCTGCACCCGCAGCGGCAGACCGTGCTCGGCGTCGATGGCCAGACGCACCGACTCGACCAGCGAGGACTCGTCGCGCGGGGAGATCACCAGCTGGTACGCGTCCCGGCCGGCGACCCGGACCGCCCCGTCGGCCCGTACCTCGGTGGTCTGGTCGACCGCCGCCAGCGCGGCGTCGGCCGCCTCCTGGGGGCTCATCGACGGGTGGACCGGCGGCGTGCCCGGGTCGCGGGCGAACCCCTCCGGCAGCACCCGGTGCGACGCCTGCTGCTTGCTGCTGTTCCAGATCCACAGGTCCCGGCCGTTCCGGATGATGTCGGACTGGCTGAGTGTGCCGAGCAGCGCCACCCGGGCCCGGTCCGGCCCGTCATACCAGACCCGCAGCGTGTTCGAGCCGGACCAGAGCCCGCCCAGGTCGGCATCGCCCGGGTGGCCGGTCTCCGGCAGCGGCAGGCCCAGGTCGGCGGTCTGCACCACGGTGCCGGACAGCGCGCCGACCTGGACCGTGTGCAGGTCGGCCAGCAGCTCAGCGGCGGTCCGCGGCGGTAGGTCGGGCTCGTCCGACGCGACGATCGCGTTGGCCGCGGCACCGCCGCCGACCACCAGCGCCACCACGATCCCAGGCACCAGCCAGCGCAGTGCCGGCCGCCTGCTCCACCCGCTCATCTCGTACCTCCTTGGCCAGGATGTCCTGCTTGGCCATCTTCCGCGACATTCGCTGTGGGCCGGCTGAGAGCTGCTGCCCGCGCCACCCTCCATCGTGCCAGGCTGAACCCGTGCGACTGCTGGTGGTGGAGGACGAGGAGCGGCTGGCCGCCGCCCTGCAGCGGGGGCTACAGGGCGAGGGGTTCGCGGTCGACGTCGCCCTGACCGGCCCGGCCGGGCTGGACCTGGCCCGGCACGGCAGCTACGACGCGGTGATCCTGGACGTGATGCTGCCCGGGCTGTCCGGCTACCGGGTGGTGCGGGCGCTGCGGGCCGAGTCCAACTGGGTCCCGGTGCTGATGCTGTCGGCCAAGGACGGCGAGTACGACCAGGCCGACGGGCTGGACGTCGGGGCCGACGACTACCTGACCAAGCCGTTCTCGTACGTGGTGCTGCTGGCCCGGCTGCGGGCGCTGCTGCGGCGGGGTGCGCCGCGCCGCCCGGCGGTGCTGACCGCCGGCGACCTGAGCCTGGACCCGGCCCGGCGGCGGGTGACCCGGGCCGGGGTGGAGATCGTCCTCACCAGCCGGGAGTTCGCGCTGCTGGAGTACCTGATGCGCCGGCCCGGGGAGGTGGTCTCCAAGATCGAGCTGCTGGACCACGTCTGGGACGCGGCGGTGGACACCGCCCCGAACGTGGTCGAGGTGTACGTCGGCTACCTGCGGCGCAAGGTCGGCCGGGAGCGGCTGGAGACGGTCCGCGGTGCCGGCTACCGGCTGGTGGCGGAGCCGGCCTGATGGTTGCCTGGTGGCGGCGGCTGAGCCTGCGGTCCCGGCTGACCCTGCTGGCGGTCGGCGGGCTGGCGGCCGGGCTGGCGGTCGGCGGGGCGGTGCTGGTGGCGGCGCTGGGGGTGACCCTGCAGCGCAGCGTGGACAGCGAAGCGACCCAGACCGGCCGGGACGTGGCCCGGCTGGTCGCCGAGGGGGCGCTGCCGGAGCCGGTGCCGGTCACCGGCGAGCAGCAGGTGCAGGTGGTGGACGGGCAGGGCCGGGTGCTGGCGGCCTCGCTCAACGCGGACCGGCTGGTGCCGGTGCTGCACGACGCGGAGCTGGCCGCGGTACGCGGAGGCGGTAAGCGGTTCGTGGCCGGGGACCGGATCGGGGTGACCGGCCCGGTCCGGGTGGTGGCGGTGCCGGCCGGCGCCGGCGGCACCGGCCCGCCGACCGTGCTGGTGGCCAAGCCGATGACCGACCTGCAGCACAGCGTCCAGGTGGCGCGCAACATCCTGGTGGTGGCGTTCCCGCTGCTGATCGGGGTGCTGGCAGTGGTCACCTGGCGGTTGGTCGGCGCCACCCTGCGGCCGGTCGAGTCGCTGCGGGCCGGCGCCGCCGAGATCACGGCCGCGCCGTCCGGGCGGCCGGCCAGACTGCCGGTGCCCGCCTCCCACGACGAGATCCAGCGGCTGGCGGTCACCCTCAACGACATGCTGGAGCGGCTGGAGACGGCCCGGGCCCGGCAACGGGCGTTCGTCGCCGACGCCGCCCACGAGCTGCGCAGCCCGCTGGCGAACCTGCGTACCGAGCTGGAGGTGGCGCAGCGGCTCGGAGACCGGACGGACTGGCCGGAGGTCGCCCGGGACCTGCTGGCCGACACCCAGCGGCTCGGGCGGCTCATCGACGACCTGCTGCTGCTGGCCCGCGCGGACGCCCCCCACCCGCGGGTGGGGGCGGTCGAGCCGGTCGAGCTGGGGGGGCTGCTGCGGGCGGTGGCCGAGCAGTACTCCGGGGCGGCGGTGCCGGTCTCGGTCGCGGCCGACCAGCCGGCCTGGGTCGAGGGGGAGCCGGACGGGCTGCGCCGGGTGGTGGCGAACCTGGTGGACAACGCGGTCCGGCACGCCCGTACCGGGGTGGTCCTGGCGGTCCGGCCGGACCGGACCGAGCTGCTGGTGACGGTCACCGACGACGGGCCCGGCATCCCGGCGGCCGACCGGGAGCGGGTCTTCGAGCGGTTCACCCGGCTCGACGACGCCCGCGCCCGGGATGCCGGCGGGGCCGGCCTCGGCCTGGCGATCGCCCGGGACCTGGTGCGCCGGCACGGAGGGTCGGTCCGGCTGGCCGACGCCGGACCCGGGGTGCGGGCCGAGGTGCGGCTGCCATCTACGAACGTAACGTAGTCGGCTACCTAACCGAGGCGGCCCCGGCGGCTGCTGGCCGAGCTTGGCACCGGACCGGCGGCACGCTGATCGTTCCTGCTTGCGGTGCCTACTATGCGCCGCTACACTTGCGAGCAGAACCAGCAAGACGCGATGCTTAGGCGAGAGCCGAACATCACATCCTAAGGCCGCCCGCGGGCGGCCTTAGCGTATTGTGGCGCGGTGCACTTTCTCTACCTCGATGAGGCCGGTGGCACCGAACGTCCGGATCTGGGGCGGGCAGCGACGCCGGTAATGGCGATCGTCGGAGTGATCGTCCACGCGCGACTGGTCCCACCGCTCACCCGGGACTTCCTGGCCATCAAGCGGCGCTTCTTCCCGAGCCGGTTCGACCGCGGGCCGGCGCTCGACCACGTGCTCACCGAGGTAAAGGGTGGCGAGCTGCTGCGGCTGACCCGCAGCAGCTCGCGCAACCAGCGCCGGCAGGCGGCGCTGGTCCGGGCGGGTCTGCTCAACCTCGTGCGCCGGTACGGCTGCCGGGTCATCGGCCGGGTGTGGGTGAAGCGACCCGGGCAGCGCCTGAAGCCGGCGGCCACCTACTGCTACGCCGTGCAGGACATAGCCGTGCACTTCGACCACTTCCTGGCCGCCGAGACCTCCCACGGCGTGATGATCGCCGACAGTCGCAGCCAGAACCTCAACATCGCGGCCGCCAGCGGGCGTAGCGGAGCGTAGCCCGCGGTCATAGCGGCCGAGCCTGGTTTCTCGGTCGCGCACTCGATCTTCACGCAGAAATGGCGGACCGGCGACGATCCGTACCAGCGGTTGCTGGAGGTGCCGCTATTCGCGCACAGCGACAACCACGTCGGCCTCCAGGTCGCCGACCTGCTGGCGAGCACCCTGGTGTTACCGATGGCCGCGGCCGCGTACGGGGCACCGGAGGGCAATGTCCACGACTCGTTCCGGTACCAGACAGTGCGCACCGACCACGGTGACGCGCTCCGTGACCTGCAGTACCGATACCCCGGCCGCGACGGTCGCTGGCGGGGCGGCATCGTCGTCAGCGACCCGGGCGGTCACCGGCCCGGCTCGCTGCTGTTCGGCTCACCGGATCAGAAGGACGACTAGCGCCGGCACTTCGAGACCACGCCCGGCCCGTACCCTTTCGACACCGACCGGCGATTACGTCAGTAACCGAGCCGCTACACAACGGCTGCTCGGCTGCGCCGTGGCCCAGCCTGGCCGACGAGCGCGACTCCCTTCCCCCAAGGAGGAAACCCCATGGTCCGGTTACCCCGACCAGCCATGACCATCGCGGCGGTCGTATCCGCCCTGTTGCTGCTGCCGCCGGTAGCCGCCGCCGCCGCACCCACCTCCCCGGCGCCCGCCGCACCCGGCCGGTACATCGTGACGCTGGCGCCGGGTGCGGAAGTCTCGACCACCCTGCACCGGCATCAGATCGTCGCCAGCCACCGGTACGAGCAGGTGCTGCACGGGTTCGCCGCGGCGCTGTCCGGGCCGCAGCTCGCCGCGCTGCGGGACCAGCCGGGCGTGACCAGGATCGAACCGGACGGCGCCATCCACACCACGGCCACCCAGCTTGACCCACCATCATGGGGGCTGGACCGGGTCGACCAGCGCAACCTTCCGCTCGATGACAGCTACACGTTCAACACGACCGCGGCCGATGTCCACGCGTACATCATCGACACCGGCATCGACATCGGGCACAACGATTTCGGCGGTCGGGCCAGCTTCGCCGTCAACACCGTCGGCGGGCCGAACCGGGACTGCAACGGGCACGGCACGCACGTCGCCGGCACCACCGGCGCCGCGTCGTTCGGAGTGGCCAAAGAGGTCAACCTGTACGCGGTGAAGGTGCTCAACTGTGCCGGGTCGGGCAGCGTCTCCTCGGTGATCGCCGGGATGGACTGGGTGGCCGCCAACCACACCAAGCCGGCGGTGGCGAACCTGTCGCTGGGCGGCGGCTTCAACGCCTCGATCAACGAGTCCTTGGACAACCTGGCCGACACGGGCGTGTTCGTGGCCGCCGCGGCCGGCAACGAGAACATCGACGCCTGCACCACCTCCCCGGCCAGCGCCGCGAACTCCACCAGCGTGATGGCCAGCGACATCAACGACAACCGCGCGTCGTTCTCCAACTTCGGGCCGTGCACCCACCTGTACGCCCCGGGCGTGGCGATCGTCTCCACCTTCCCGCGCAACGGCGCCGCGATCGGCAGCGGCACGTCGATGGCGGCGCCCCACGTGACCGGGGTGGCCGCGATGTTCAAGGCCACCTTCGGCGACTCGTCCTTCGACACGATCCGCGGCTGGCTGGTCGACAACGCCACCGCCGGCGTGATTTCCGGGAACCCCCCGAACACGCCCAACCTGCTGCTGTTCACCAACAACCTGTAACCACCACCTCGGGGCCCGGTCGGCGGGGCCGGGCCCAGCGGACCGTCAGCGCGCCAAGGTGAGGTTGCGCCCGGTCTCCGGGTCGAACAGGTGGATCTTCTCAGGGTTGAACCAGACCCGCACCTGCGCCCCCTCGGTGGCCGGCGACTCCGCCGAGAGCCGGGTGACCAGCTGGGCGCCGGAGGCCGGCAGGTCGGTGGCGCCCGCGTCGGCCGCCAGCTCGTCCAGCTCGGCGGTGCTGGCCCGCTCGGCGGCCAGCGGGAGGTAGACGTACTTGTCCGAGCCCATCGACTCGACCACGTCGGCCTGC
The DNA here is from genome assembly GCA_009377645.1 of Micromonosporaceae bacterium. GTDB lineage: Bacteria > Actinomycetota > Actinomycetes > Mycobacteriales > Micromonosporaceae > Natronosporangium. The sequence continues at coordinate 40,195 of WHTQ01000014.1, forward strand.
CCCTCGAACCGGGCACCGGTGCCGAGGTGGGCCTCGTCCACCAGGCCGGCGTCCTCGAAGTGCTCCGGGCGGATCCCCAGGATCAGGTCCGCCGGCGCGTCCGAGGCCGCCAGGGCGCGGCGCAGCGACCCGCTCAGCGACACGTCACCGAGCACGCTGGACAGCTGCCCGTCGGTGAGCCGGGCGTGCACGAAGTTCATCGCCGGCGAGCCGATGAACCCGGCCACGAACAGGTTCGCCGGGCTGTCGTACAGCTCCTGCGGCGGACCGACCTGCTGCACCCGGCCCTGCCGCATCACCACCACCCGGTCGCCCAGCGTCATCGCCTCGGTCTGGTCGTGGGTGACGTAGACGGTGGTGGTGCCGAGCTGCTTCTGCAGCCGGGACACCTGCGTGCGCATCTGTACCCGCAGCTTCGCATCCAGGTTGGACAGCGGCTCGTCCATCAGGTACGCCTTGGGGGAGCGGACGATCGCCCGGCCCATCGCCACCCGCTGCCGCTGCCCGCCGGACAGGTTGGCCGGCTTGCGGTCCAGCAGCTGCTCCAGCTCCAGCACCCGGGCGGCCTCGTCCACCTTCTGGGCGACGGTGGCCTTGTCCAGCTTGGCCAGGCGCAGCGGGAACGACATGTTCTCCCGGACCGTCATGTTCGGGTAGAGGGCATAGGACTGGAACACCATGGCGATGTCCCGGTCCTTCGGCGCCTTGTCGTTCATCCGCTCGCCGCCGATGTAGAGGTCGCCGGAGCTGATGTCCTCCAGGCCGGCGATCATGTTCAGCGTGGTGGACTTCCCGCAGCCGGACGGCCCGACCAGGATCACGAACTCGCCGTCGCCGACCTCCAGGTCCACGTCGGAGGCGGCGATGGTGCCGTCCGGGAACTTCTTGCTCACCTTGTCCAGCACGATGTCGGCCACGACCTACCCCTTCACTGCACCCGATGTCAGGCCGGAGACGATCCGGCGCTGGAACAGCAACACGAAGATGATGATCGGGATCGTGATCACCACGGCGGCGGCGGAGATCGACCCGGTCGGGTCCTCGAACTGCGAGTCCCCGGTGAAGAACGACAGCGCCACCGGGGCGGTTCGGGACCGCTCGGTGGAGGTCAGCGTGACCGCGAACAGGAAGTCGTTCCAGGCGAAGATGAACACCAGGATGGCGGTGGTGACCACCCCGGGCGCGGCCAGCGGGGCGATCACCCGCCGGAACGCCTGCGCCTGCGTCGCACCGTCCATCTTGGCCGCCTTCTCCAGGTCCCACGGGATCTGCCGGAAGAACGCCGACTGGGTGTAGATCGCCAGCGGCAGCGCGAACGTGATGTAGGGCAGGATCAGGCCGGGCCAGGTGTCGAAAAGCCCCAGCCGCCGCTCGATGTCGAACAGCGGCGAGACCAGCGAGACCTGCGGGAACATCGCGATCAGCAAGGACACCCCGATCAGCGCCCGCTTGCCGGGAAAGTCCAGCCGGGCCACCGCGTACGCGGCCAGCATGCCGAGCACGACTGCGATCGCGGTCGAGATCAGTGCGATCCCGATCGAGTTGACCAGTGCCCGGGTGAACTGGCTGGTGTCGAAGATGGACTGATAGTTCTCCAGGGTCCACTCGGCCGGGATGAGCCGCCCGTCGGTCAGCGTGGCGGTGGTCTTGAACGAAAGCGACGCGATCCACAGCACCGGGATCAATGCGAACGCGATCACCGCGAGGTCGAGCAGCCCCCACCGCCACCGCCGGGCGGGAGTCGCCTCACCGAAGCCGGCTCCCATCAGCGCAACCCCTTGCAACGACCGACCGCGGCAGCGCGGTCAGTCCTAGCTGGCGCAACCGGCTCGCCACCCTGCCCACAACGCACCGTTATCATCAGCGCCTACCTTCCTCAGCGCTGCCGGGGGCGGCGGTGCCGAACAGCCTCACGAAGATGAACGCGATGATCGCTACCGCGATGAAGATCAGCACCGACAGGGTGGAGCCGATGCCGAGGTTCAGGCCCTTGATCAGGTTGTTGTAGGTGAGCATCGACACCGACGAGGTCTCGTTCGCGCCGGCGGTCAGCACGAAGATGTTGTCGAAGATCCGGAACGCGTCCAGGGTGCGGAACAGCAGCGCGACCAGGATCGCCGGCTTCATCACCGGCAGCATCACCGACCGGAACCGTTGCCAGGCACCGGCTCCGTCCACCGCGGCGGCCTTCAGCAGGTCCTCGGGCACCAGCGCCAGCCCGGCCATCAGCAGCAACGCCATGAACGGGGTGGTCTTCCAGATCTCGGCCACGATGATGATGCCCAGGGCGCTGGCGCGCTCGGTCAGCGGGGCACCGTCCGGGGTGACCAGGTTCGCCAGGTACCCGGTGCCCGGCGTCCACGCGTACCGCCACGAGAACGCCGCCACCACCGTGACGATCCCGTACGGGATCAGCGCGGAGGTCCGCACCAGCCCGCGCCCGACCAGGGTCCGGTGCATCACCAGCGCCAGCGCGAAGCCGAGCACGAACTCGACCGCCACCGACACCACCGTGATCAGCATGGTCACGCCGAACGCGTTCCACCAGAACCCGTTGCTGAGCACGGCCGCGTAGTTGGACAGCCCGATGAACTCCCGCTCGGCCGGGAACCGCAGGTCGTAGCGTTGCAACGAGAGCCACACCGAGTAGATGATCGGCCAGCCGGTGACCGCCACCATCACCACCGCGGCCGGCGCGCACAGCAGCCAGCCCAGCCGCCGCTCGGCCCGCTTGCCCTCGCTGAGCTGGCGGCGGCCCTCCTGCAGCACGGTCATCAGGGCAGCACCCCCCGGGACTCGAGCGCGTCGTCCACCTGGGCGCGCAGCCGCTCCGCGGTGCGCTCCGGGTCGATCGACGACGGCGGCGACAGGGTCGCCGACATCACCGTCGAGACGTTCTGGTACGCGGGGGTCAGCGGCCGGGTCGCCGGGTCCCGCAGCTCGGCCAGGATCACCTCTCGCATCGGGTACGCGTCGGCCAGCTCCGGCTCGTCGTAGACGCTCTCGATGCTCGGTGGAACCCCGTCGTTGATCGCCGAGAACGTCTGGTGCTCGGCGTTGCGCAGGCACAGCGCCGCCTCGAACGACTCCTCCGGATACCGGGAGTAGGCGCTCACCGCCAGGTTGAAGCCGCCGATCGTGACCCGGCTGGGGGTGCCGGCCTCGACCGCCGGGTAGCGCGCCCACCCGACGTTGCGGGCCAGCTCCGGCGCCCCCTGGAGCATCGCCGGGTAGACGAACGGCCAGTTCAGCTGGAACGCGCCGTCGCCGGCCTGGAACTCCAGCCGGGCGTCGTCCTCGATCGCGTTGGTGAACGACGGGCTGGTCACCCCGGCGGTGGCGAGCCGGCGCAGGATCTCCAGCGCCTGCACCGCGCCGTCGTCGAAGACCGCTTCGGTGCCGTCGTCGTTCAGGATCTGCCCGCCGGCCGAGACCGCGATCGTGTTGTAGAGGACCACCAGCCCCTCGTACTGCGCCCCCATGGTGATGATCCGGTACGGCTGGCCCTGGTCGCGCAGCCGCTGCGCCTGCTCGATCATCTCGTCCCAGGTCTCGGGCGGGCTGTCGACCAGGTCGGTGCGGTACCAGAGCAGCTGCACGTTGGTGTTCTTCGGTGCCGCGTACAGCCTGTCCTCGTACCTGGCGGACTCCAGCGGGCCCGCCAGGGTGCCCTGCTCGGCCTGCGCCCGGTGGTCGCCGGTCCATTCGAGGATCCACTCGGCGCTGGCGAACTCCTGGGTCCAGGTGATGTCCAGGCCGAGGATGTCCATCCCGGTGTCCTCGGCGGCCAGCCGGCGCACCATCTGCACCCGCTGGTCGTCGGCGCCGCGCGGCAGGACGTTGAACACGATCCGGTACCGCCCGTCCGCCTCGGCGGTGCAGTCGTCCACGACCTGCTGCAGGTTCTGCTCCGGCGAGTAGTAGAGGTTGATCACCGGCACCCCGCCGTCGTCGCCACCGCAGGCGGCCAGCGGCGCGGTGACGGCCAGTGCGGTGGCTGCCGCGGCGACGGCGGCAAGCCGGCCGGTACCCGGGCTGCGCCAGTGTCGTGGCCTCGACACCCCGTTCATCGTTCTATCTTTTCGTTCTCGGTAGCGGGTTGACCCGGTTTTCGGCAAATACCCTGTTCGCTGCCTGGTACCCCTCGGCGCGGCCGCGCGGCCAGGGACTTATCCCCACAGAACCTGAATTGCCCCCTATGGTGGTGGCGTGCGTTTCCAAGTGAGCCAGGTGATGGACGCCATCGAGCAACGGCTGACCACGGACGTCGCAGGCGCGCAGGCAGTGGTCGACCTGGGGGAGATCGTCCGGAATGTCGAGCTGGACCGCGGCCGGTCGGCCAACCTGGTGCGGGTCGGGATGGTGATCGATGCGCTGGGCCGGTACCTGGTCGACGACGGCGCCCTGCTGTACGGGGTCGCGGAGCGGAGCCTGCTCTCGGAGCCGGCCCTTACCTCCAAGGAACGGATGGTGCTCGGCCGGTGGACCGACCAGGGGCTGATCGAGGTCACCCCGACGATCGGTGACCGGGTGGTCGAGGTGGCGGACCTGACCGGGCTGCCGCTGATCGTGACCCGTCCCTACCCCGACCTGGTGAAACGGTTCGGCTGGCTGGCCGACGGCGACGGGCGGGTGCTGCAGCTGACGTTCCGGGCGGGAGTGGCGGCGCTGCGCCCGATGGACGATCCGACCGGGGAGCCGGCCGGCGCACCGGTGACCGGCTCAGGGCCGGCGGTGGGCCGGGCGAAGGTCCCACGGCCGGAGCCCGCCACGGCGGAGCCGGCCGAGTCGGCGCCGGAGACCGAGTCTGAGTCTGAGCCCGAGTCTGAGCCGGTGAGGTCGCTGCCGCTGCCGGTCGAGGTGTTCGGCGCCCGGGGAGCGGCCCGGATCGCCCGAACCCGGGTGTCGTGGCGCCGGTTCCGGCGGGCCGAGCCCAGCCACCCTGGGCTGCTGCTGCGGGAGTGGCGGTGCGAAGGCTTCGAGTGCCCGGCGTTCGGCGAGCAGCGGCGGATCGGCCAGCCGGTGCCGCGGATGCGCGGCGATGTCCCGGTCTGCCCCCGGCACGACGAGCCGGTGGTCGCCGTCGGGCCGCGGCTGCCCGCGTACCCGGTGTCCATCGTGGTCGACGACCTGCCGCGGCGGCGGCTGGTGGTCCGCGGCGGCCAGCCGGTGCGGATCGGCCGGGCGGTCGGCGACGGGGCCGGCGATGGCTCCGGCGACGGGGCCGGCGACGGGGCCGGGGACGCCGGAGCCGAGGGCGACCAGCCGGAGGAGCTCGTGTCGGTGGCCCGCTGGCTGCATGAGGCGGCGGCTGCCCGGGTCAGCCTGGTCCATCTGCAGCTGGCGGCGGCCGACGACGGGCTGGTGGTGACCGACGTGAGCGAGAACGGGTCGATCATCTGGATGCGCGACCGGCCGGACGACCCGGGCACCACCCGCCCGCTCCACGGCGACACCTGCACGCTGGGTGAGTGGGACAGTGTCGAGCTCTACACCGGCATCGAGCTGGTCCGCGGGGACCGGCGAGTGGCCGCGGCGCTCGGCCGGGACGGGCTAGGTTCGGTGCTGATGGACGCCCCGACCGCGGTACACAAGCAGGTTTAGCTCCGGCCGTCACGGTCGGGGAGCCGGCGGGTGTGCTCCGGGTCGAGACCGGCGTGGATCGCCTCGAACGCCTCACCGAGCACCCGGACCTGGTCCCTCGTGAGCCGATCGAACAGATGCTGGCGCACCGCCTCGACGTGCCCGGGCGCCGCTGCCGCCAGGGTGGCCAGCCCGGCGTCGGTCAGCTGAGCCAGGGTGGTGCGCCGGTCGGACGGGCGCTTGGTCCGCCGGATCCAGCCGGCGTCCTCCAGCCGGGCCACCGCGTGCGAGAGCCGGCTGGGGGATGAGCAGACGACCTCGGCGAGCTGGCCCATGGCCAGCGTGCGCTCGGGCGCCTCCGAGAGCGCCGCCAGGACCATGTAGTACGTGTGCGGAATCTCGGAGTCGTGCTGCAACTGCCGGTCCAGCGCCTCCAGCAGCAGCCGGGCCCCCCACAGGAAGTTCCGCCAGGTCCACTGCTCCTGCTCGTCGAGCCACCGGGTCGGTTCCACCCCGCAAGTCTAGGCCGTTGGTTGAGACCTCAACCAACAGCCAGGGATGGCCGGCGGGCGCGGGTTGAGTCCGGCCGGGCCGGTGTGCTGGAATGCCCTGGGCACGGTGCCGCCGGTCGCGGGGGTAGAGGGGGGAGGTCTCGTTGGTCGACGTCCTGCTCGACCTCGTCATGCCAGGCACCGCGCTGGCCTTCGCGGTGACCCTGGTGACCCTCGCCTACCACCTTCTGCGGCACCTGGGCCGCCGCTCCCAGCTGGCCCGGGATCTGGTCCGGCGGGCCTACCGACCGTCCCAGCTGGTGGCGGCGCTGGCGGCGGTGTGGGTCGCGCTGCGGTTGACGGCGGACGGTAACTGGCTCAGCCCGACCCGGCACGTGGTGCTGCTGGCGATCATCGGGGCGAGTGCCTGGCTGGTCGCGGCCCTGGTGAACGTCGTGACCGACCTGATGCTGCGCCGGCTCCGGCTGGACGAGCGCGACCCGCTGACGGCTCGCCGGATCCGGACCCGGCTCAAGGTGAGCCACCGGGTGACGCTGGCGAGCGTCTCGACCCTGGCCGCCGGGGTGATGCTGATTACGTTCGAGGACGTCCGCACGGTCGGGGTGAGCCTGCTCGCCTCGGCGGGCGTGATCGGCGTCCTGGTCGCGCTGGCGGCGCAGAGCATGCTCAGCAACATGTTCGCCGGCCTGCAGGTCGCGTTCGGGGATGCGCTGCGGCTCGACGACGTGGTGGTGGTGGAGGGGGAGTGGGGCTCGATCGAGGAGATCACCCTGCGGCATGTGGTGGTCAAGATCTGGGACGAGCGCCGCCTGATCCTTCCGACGTCCTACTTCACGACCACCCCGTTCCAGAACTGGACCAAGTCGGAGCACAAGCTGCTCGGCACCATCGAGCTGGACGTCGACTGGTCGGTTCCGTTCGAGGACATGCGGGCGCAGCTGCGCCGGATCGTCGGGAGCACCGACCTGTGGGACGGCCGGACCTGCGGGCTGGACGTGATCGACGCGACCGGCAGCCTGGTCCGGGTGTGGGCGGTGATCAGCGCCGCGGACAGCTCCGCCCAGTGGAAGCTGCGGTGCCTGGTGCGGGAGCAGCTGGTCACCTGGCTGCAGCAGCAGCACCCGACCGCGCTGCCGCGGGTGCGCACCGAGTTCGGCGGTGCGCTGCAGAGCTCGGGTGAACCGCCGCCCCGGTGGGCGGCCCAGCCCGGGCAGCCGGCCGTCGTCCCGAACCCGCGGGTGCCGGAGCCGGTGGGGCTCGACGGTGCCGGATCGCCCGGCCGGGCCTGACCCGTTCGGGCGCTGGGCAGGCGAGAGGGGCGGGCGTGAGCCGCCCGCCCCTGCCTGGGTCGCCTGAGCTGTCCGGCTAGCCGACGGTCAGGCGGAGGCCGAACCGCTGCAGGATCTCGTTCACCGGCTGGAAGAACGTGATCCCACCGAACGTGCAGTTACCGGAGCCGCCGGAGGTGACCCCCTGCGCGCTGATCCCGGAGGCCACGAACGAGCCGCCGGAGTCGCCCGGCTCGGCGCAGACAGTCGTCCGGGTCAGCCCGAACACGGTGCCCTGCGGGTAGTTCACGGTCTGGTTCCGGTGCGTGATCCGGCCACAGAAGACGCCGGTGGTGGAGCCGGACCGGCACACGGTGGCGTTGATCGCCGCCACGTTCGAGGAGCGCACGACCCAGACAGTGCCGTTCCATTGAGTCACCCACGGACGCGGAACCCAGTTGGAGTTCACCCGGACCCAGCCGTAGTCGTTGGTCGGGAAGCTGGCACCCTGCACAGTGCCCTGTGCGACCCCGTTGAAGCCGCGGGTGGTGGTGCCGGCGCCGCCGCAGTGGCCGGCGGTGACGAAGCCACCGGACACCGAGAACCCGATCGAGCAGCGGGAGTTGCCAGGGAAGTACGCCTGGCCGCCGACCACGTCGAACAGCAGCCGGGGTGCCTCGCGCGACACCTCGACCCGGGCCAGATCCGCGTCGATCCCGCTGGCCGCGATGAACTCGGTGGCGGCGTCCACCGCACCCGGCGCGGCCTGCACGACCACCGAGTTGGTGGCCACGTCGACCTGCCAGCCGTGGACCTCGGACGAGGCCGGCCGGTCGGCGCGGTCGAGCCGGGTCATGGCGGCGTTCAGTGCCCGCTCGCTGTTGGCTACCAGCCGGGGCTCGGCGCCGGCCGCCCGTACCTGCTCGGCGAGGGCGGCATCGGTGACCCCGACCACCAGCTGCTGCGAGTCGTCCAGCCAGGCGCCGGCGAACCCGCTGCCCAGGCTGCTGCTGAGCTGCTCGGACGCGGTGGCGGCGTCGGCCTCGCGGGCCAGCTGGCCGAGCGCCTCGCGCTCGGTGAGGCCGAGATCCCGCTGGATCGCGTGCAGCATCGTGGGTGACGCGAGCTCGGACGTGGCGGTGACGCCGGCGTCGGAGGCGAGGTCGGCGGGGGCGGCGGTGGCACCGGTGGGTAGCGTCAGCGCACCAGCCAGGCCGGCGGACAGGGTGACCGCAGCCAGTCTCCTGATGAATTCTCGGTCCATGTACGGACTCCTAACCGGGGAGCGTGCGGGAGGGAAGCCCCTCCCACGGGTAGTCGTACGGTATGGGAATGCGTCAATTCGGGGTACATATCAGCTGGGTCATACTGCGCTGCTATGCCCCGGGCCGGGCCGGCGGAGGTCACCGGCTCAGACGGGCTGGACCCCGAACTCGGGATGCCCGGCGAGCCAGCGTGCGTACCGGGGGAGCCGGGACACCGCGTCCTGGTACGCGGCGACCGCGTAGCGCAGGATCTGGTCGACCTGCCGGGCGGCGGGCGCCTCCGGGTGCCAACCCAGCAGGTGCCGCCAGCGCAGCGGCGTTCCCGCGATCGGTACGCACACCAGGCCGGGCGGCGGCCGGAAGCTGGACTGGCACAGGGCCGCGGCGGTGCCGGCCTCCACCAGCTCGACACAGGTGCGCACGTCCCCCTCGTACAGGTTGCGGACCGTGAAGCCGGCCCGGGAGCAGGCGGCGGCGAAGCAGTCGCGCAGGCAGCTGTCGCCCGGCGTGGCCACCCACTGGACGCCGGCCAGGTCGGCGAGGTCCACCTCGTCCTTGGCGGCGAGCGGGTGCGACTCGGGCAGCAGCACGAACACCGCGTCTACCGCCACTAGCTGCCAGGTCACCGCCCGCTCCACCCCGTAGCCCAGCGGGCTGACGGCGGCCGGTGGCGAGGTGTCACCGCAGGTCCCGACGAGGGCGTAGTCGAGCCGCCCGGTGGCCAGCATCTCCGCCAGCTCGATCGTCGACCAGGAGGTGTGCGTCGTGAGCACCACCTGCGGATGGTCGGCGGTGAGCCGGTGCACCAGCCCACTGAGGATCGGTCCGCTGACCGACCCGATCCGGTAGCTCTTCAGCGCCCCGCCGTTGCTGGCCAGCCGGGAGGCTTCGTCCTCCAGCCCCTGCATCGCCGGGAGCAGAATCCGGGCCCGGCTGAGCACCAGCTCGCCGAGCGCGGTCGGCCGGGCGCCGTGCCGGTCCCGGGCGAACAGCGAGCCGCCGATCGTCCGCTCGATCCGCTTGAGCTGGGCGGCCAGCGCCGGTTGCGCCAGCCCGAGCGCGGCCGCCGCCTTGGTGACGCTGCCGCTGTCCGCGATCGCGCAGACGATCCGCAGGTGCCGCAGCTCCAACCTCATAACGTGAAGGTATGGCGAAAACCGGAACGCCGGAAGACCCGTCGTGGAGAATTGTCACAACTCTTCCACAGTAGTCGATATCTGGAATCGGCTATGTAAACGTATGTCAGTATTTATCAGCTCTCAGGCCGCCGGCGCGGCGGATCGGTCGAGGGCCAGGCTCCGCCGGACCGCCGCGGTGACCGTGGCCGGCTCGGGGCTGGTCAGCACGGCGGCGATGTGGCCGTCCGGGCGGACCAGCCAGGCCTCGCCCGGGCGGGCCCGCAGCATCGCCCGGACCGTGCCGTCCTGGTCCAGCTCCGGCAGGGCGCGGACCTGGGACGGGGCGGGGGTGGCCGCCGCGACCGCGGCGGCCACCCCCGCCCGGTCCACACCGTCGGTGACGAGCACCAGCAGGCCGGCCCGGGCCAGCTCCGCCAGCCGGCCGGGCTGCCCGGCCGGCCCGGCCGGCCCGGGCAGGCGTACCGGCGCGTCCGGTAGCCGCACCCCGGGCACCGGCACCGGAGCCTCCCCCCTGGGGGGTCGGCCGGCGAACCGCCGCCCCGAGGACGGGGTGGTCAGCGGCGAGTCGACATACCAGAACGGCTCGGCGAACCGGCCGGAGTCGACCAGCGCCCGGGCCGCCGGGTCGGTCGCCGCCCGGGACAGCACGTCCGCCCGGTGCCGGCGGGCCGGTTCGTCCGGCGGCACCAGGAACCGCATCGTGGCGGTGGTGACGGCCAGGTTCTCCAGCGCCGCCGCGTGCCGCTCCTGGTGGTAGCTGTCCAGCAGCGCCTGGTCCGCCCAGCCGCGCAGCACGAAGGCGAGCTTCCAGGCGGCGTTCTCGACGTCCAGCACCCCGGAGTTGAGCCCCCGCGCCCCGAACGGCGCGAACACGTGCGCCGCGTCCCCGGCCAGCAGCACCCGGCCGACCCGCATCCGGTCGGTCACCCGGGAGTGGAACCGGTAGACCGAGCGCCACCGCAGCTCGTACCGCCGCTCGCCGATGATCGCCCGGATCCGCTGGTCCACCGAACCGGCCGCCTCGGCGGCGGCCAGGTCGAAGTCGGACGGCACCTGCCAGTCGATCCGGAACGTCCCTTCCGGACACGGGTGGATCAGCACCTGCCGGCCCGGGTTCCAGGGTGGGTCGAAGTAGAACCGGCGCTCGTCGGCCCAGCCGGGCAGCTCCGCCCGGATGTCGCAGATCAGGAACTGCTCCGGCGAGGTCTCGCCGTCGAACCGCGCCCCCACCGCCGCCCGTACCGCCTGGCCGCGCGGGCCCGGGCAGGCCAGGACGTACGCCGCCCGGACCGCCTGCCCGCCGGCACACCGCAGCGTCACGCCCTGCTCGTCCTGGACCAGGCCGGTCACCTCGTGTCCCCATCGGACCTCGGCCAGCGGGTGGGCCGCCACCGCCGCGTCCAGCAGCTGCTCGGTGCGGGACTGGGAGATGTTCACGAACGGCGGGAACGGCGAGGCGCCCCGGTCCACGAACCGCCACGCGGACAGCTCCCGGTCCCGCCAGTAGGTGCGGGCGGTGGTCCAGGTGAGGCCTTCGGCGGCGATCCCGCCGGCGCCGACGCTGTCCCACACGTCCAGCACGTCCCGCTGCTGGCAGATCGACCGGGACCCGACCACGGTACGGGCGGGCGCGGCCTCCAGCACCACCACCGGCACCCCCCAGCGGGCCAGCAGCAGCGCGGCGGTCGCGCCGACCGGCCCGTTGCCGATCACCGCCACGACACTCATGCGGTAACTCCGGCCCGAACCGCTTGATCGCTCGGCTCCGCCGGCGCTCCACCTCGCTGGCGGCCCGGGCTCATGATTGGAGCTGGTCCCAGACCTCGCGATCCCGTTCCGGGGTCCAGATCCGGGGCCAGTCCACACCGGACAGCTCGTCCCACAGCCGGGACACGTTGAACGGCAGGCAGTGCTCGAAGATCGGCCAGCTTCCGTACTGCGGGGCGAGCGCGGCGTGGGCGGCCGCGAACGCCTCGGCCAGCGCGCCACCGCGCTGGTGCACCGCGCCCACCTCGGCCCGCAGCACCGCCAGGAAGTGGCGGGTCTGGGCGATCGCCTCGGCCACCGCGACCGTGCCGCGCGCCACCGCCCCCCGCCCGCCGACCAGCGTCTCGGCGCCCAGCGCCGCCACCGCGTCCAGGGTCGGACCGGCCCAGTCGGCGTGGAACGCGTCCCCGGTGTAGAGCGCGGCCTGCGACTCGACCAGGTCGCCGGCGAACAGCACCCGCTGGGCCGGCAGCCAGGCCACCAGGTCGCCGGCGGTGTGCCCGCGTCCGGCGTACCCGAGCACCAGCTCGCCCCGCTCGCCCCCGAGCGGGATCGTCAGCCGGTCGGAGAAGGTCACGGTCGGCCAGGTCAGCCCGGGGATGGAGGCGGGCTCCACGAACAGCCGCGGCATCCGGGCCAGCTCGCTGCGCCAGTCCTGCTCGCCCCGCTCGGCGATCAGGTCGTGGGTCCGCTCATGGGCCACGACCACCGGGGCGCCGAACGCCGAAGCGCCCAGCGTCCGGACCGCGTGGTAGTGCGACAGCACCAGGTAGCGCACCGGCTTGGTGGTGTGCTCGCGCAGCCGGGCCAGCCAGGCCGCCGCGGCGACCGGCGTGGCCAGCGCCTCGATGCAGACCAGGAAGTCCTCGCCCTCCACCGCGCCGACGTTCGGGTCGCCCCCGGCGGTCAGCGCATACACCCCGTCGGCCAGGACCTCCAGGGTCTGGGGCCGGTCCACGGTGTCGGCCGAGGACGCGAACGGCTTTGCCACGCCCCCATCATGCCCCAGCCGGTGGCGGGCACAGCCACTCCATCGTCCGACCCGATCGGCGGGTGTGGTCGGGCCGGGTCAGTCGTCGGCCCGCTCGATGGCGCGCTGGATCGCCCGGTAGATCCGGCCGAACCGGGCGGTGTCGGCGGTCCGCAGGAGCAGCAGGTCGTGGTCCCCGTCGGGGCGGCGCCACCGGACCCAGATCTCCCGGACCGTGGTGCCCCGGTCGTACGAGCGCTCCAGCGCCATCATCGGGATCTCGATCACCGGAGCCAGCAGCATCAGCAGCACCAGGCCCAGCACCACCACCCCGACCGCCACCCCGATCTGGGCCGCCAGCCCGCGCTCGGCGAACACCAGCGTGGCCAGCACCACCGCGCCCGCGACCACCGGCACGGTCAGCAGCGCGATCAGCCCGAACCGGGCCACCCGCCGGGAGGCGGTCCGCACGGTGGGCCGGCCTCGCACATGCCAGACCAGGCTGAGCTCGGCGATCGGGAGCACGGTGGTGCCGACCTGCACCGCGGTGCCGGTGACCCGGACCGCGCCGTCCTGGTAGTAGGTGGGCACCCTTCCAGGCTAGGGCTCGGCCCGCGGTCTCAGCCGTGGTTGTGGCCGGTCGAGTCTGGGCTGCCCGGCGACTGCCCGGGCTCGAGCACCACGAACTGGCCCATCATCCCGGAGTCCTCGTGCAGCAGCAGGTGGCAGTGGTACATGTACGGCAGGTCCGGGTCGGTGTGCTCGTCGAACCGCACCGCGATCTCGTGCCGGGCGTCCGGCTGCAGGTAGATGGTGTCCTGCCAGCCCCGCAGGTCGGCCAGCGGCTCCTGACCGTCCACCGCCACCACCTGGAACTGGACCCCGTGCATGTGGAAGTTGTGCGGCTGCCCGCCCTGGTTGGTGACCTCCCAGACCTCGGTGGTGCCGGCGGTGACCCCGACGTCGATCCGGTCCATGTCCATCTGCTCGCCGTTGATGTTGGTGCCGGAGAACCGGAACGAGCGGGTCTGCACCACCTCGGTCAGGTCCGGCGCGGGCACCTCCGCCAGCCGCTCCGGCACCGGCGGGCTGGCCGCCAGCTCGCCGGCCGCCCGCAGCTGCAGGATGTCCAGCGTGTCGTCGCCGCCCAGGAAGTGGCCGAACGGGCCGGCCCCGAGCGGCGGTGGGAAGCTGCGCAGCACGGTCTGCTCGCCGGGCGCCATCGTGACCACGATCTCCGCCCGGTCGGCGGGGGAGAGCATCACCCGGTTGGCCGGGCGTGGCTCGGGCAGCAGCCCACCGTCGCTGCCGATCACCTGGAACTCCCGGCCGTCGGCGAACCCGAACTGGTAGCTGCGGGCGGTGGAGGCGTTCAGCAGCCGCAGCCGTACGCGTTCGGTGGTCACGTCCAGGTACGAGCCGACCGTGCCGTTGACCGCAACCTCGTCCCCGAGCAGGCCGATCGAGCTGAGGAACCCCGGCCGGTCGTCCAGCTGCCCGTCGCCGGTGAACTTCTTGTCCTGCACGATCACCGGGAAGTCGTCCACCCCGTACTCCTGGGGCAGCGCCAGCTCCCGGGACGGCGCGTCGTCGAGGATGAACATGCCGGCCAGCCCCCGGTAGACGTGCTTCTCGGTCTGGCCGTGCGGGTGCGGGTGATACCACAGGGTGGCCGCCGGCTGGTCGACCTGCCAGGTCGGGGACCAGGTCCCGTCGGCCGGCACCGGCTGGTGTGGACCACCGTCCATCCGGGCCGGCAGCTCCATCCCGTGCCAGTGCACCGAGGTCGGCTCGGAGAGCTGGTTGTGGACGTTGACCAGCACCTGCTCACCACGCTCCGCCCGCAGCGTCGGGCCCAGGTAGCCGCCGTTGAACCCCCAGGTCGGGGTCGGCCGGTCGCGCCCGAAGTCGTGGCTGCCGGCGGCCGCGGTCAAGTCGAAGACCCGCCGGCCGTCGGCGTCGATCTCGGAGGGTGCCAGCGGCGGCACCGCGAGCGGGGTGTCGAAGTCGATCTTCCCGGCAGTGTCGATCGGGGCCCGGTTCCAGAGCCAGGCGCCGGCCGCCACCGCGCCGCCGCACAGCAGCAGCCCGGTGACCGACCCGATTATCAGTAGCCGTCGCAACGCTCGCACAGCAATTCATCCCCTTCACATCAGCACTGGTACGTGGACCAGGCTGACCGGTGCCGGGCGGTGTCGTCCAGGGTCCGGGGCCGATCCCAGGGACAGCCCAGGGGCGGCCTCCGGGATGCGCCCGGGGTGCTCCCGCAGAAACCCTGACCTGATCGGGGCGGACCCACCTAGGGTGGTCTGGCGGCTAGCCGGCCGGACGGGACAACGGTCTTCCTTCGGGGCTGAGCTGCCAATAGGCTGCCGGACAAGGTCACCCGTGCCGAGGGAGGTGGGATGGCCACGCCCGCGGAGACTGGCGGTGCCGCTGCGCCGCAGCGGCTGCGGTCGCCGGTGCTGGTGGGGCGGGCGACGGAGCTGGCGCGGGCGGTGACGGTTGTGTCGGCTCCACCGTCGGTGATGGTGATCGAGGGTGAGCCCGGAATCGGCAAGACCCGGCTGGTCAGCGAGCTGCGCGGACACGCCGACCTGCGCGGGCGACGGTTCGTGGTGGGCGGGTGCCGGCGGATCCGGGAGCCGTTCCCGCTGGGTCCGGTGCTGGAGGCGGTGCGCGCGCTGGGGGACGTCGTCACGCCGTCGTCCCTGTCACCGGTGATCGGAGCACTCCGCCCGCTGCTGCCCGAGATCGCCGGGCGGCTGCCGCCGCAGCTGCCTCCGCTCGACGACCGGCAGGCGGAGCGTCACCGGGTGTTCCGGGGCCTCGCGGAGCTGCTCGGCGCCGCTGGGCCGGCGGTGCTCGTACTCGAGGATCTGCACTGGGCCGACGAGCACACGATCGACTTCCTCGGCTATCTGCTCGGCGACCCGCCGCGGCAGCTGTCGGTGGTGCTGACGTTCCGGGGCGAAGAGGTGGCGCCGGCGGTCCGGGTGTTGACGTCGCGACTACCCGGCGAGGTGGCGCAGGGTCAGGTGGCGGTCGCGCCGCTGACCGACGGCGAGACCGGCGCGCTGGCCGCGGCCATCCTCGGCACCGACCAGGTGTCGGGCGAGTTCGCCAGCTACCTGTGCGCTCGGGCATCTGGCCTGCCGCTCGCCGTCGAGGAGCTGCTGGCGCTGCTCCGGGCACGCGGCACGCTCGCGCCCGTCGGCGGGCGTTGGGCGCGCCGCACCCTGGACAAGCTGGACGTGCCGATCGGGATCCGGGACTCGGTGCTCGAGCGGGCCAGCCGGCTCTTCGCCGACAGCCGGGCGATGCTGCAGGCGGCGGCCGTGCTGCAGCTGCCGGTGGAGGTGCCGGTGCTGACCGCGACCGGCACGCTCCCCGAGCCGCGGGCGCGGGCGGCGCTGACCGAGGCGCTCGAGTCCGGCCTCCTGTCCTGGCAGGACGGTCGGGTCGGGTTCCGGCACGCGCTGGCGATCCAGGCGGTGTACGAGGACGTCCCGCCGCCCCGCCGCCAGCAGCTGCACGCCCGCGCCGCGGCCGCCGTGGCGGCTCGGCAGCCGGTACCGCTGGGTCAGCTCGCCCACCACCTCCGGCACGCGGGGGACCTCGAGGCCTGGGTGGACGCCGCGGAGCGGGCCGCCGACCAGGCCGCGGAGCTGGGTGACCACGACGAGGCGGTGCGCCTGCTCGAGGACGTGCTCCGGCACGCTCCGTTGTCCGTTGACCATCGGGTTCGGCTCACCGTCCGACTCGGATGGGCGGTGGCGCGGGCGACCCACCGAGCCGACACCGACCCGAGCGACCTGCTGGCCAGCGCGCTCGAACCGCCGCATGTCCTGCCGCCGGAGCTGCGTGGCGAGCTGCGTTTCCTGCAGGGACTATTGCTTGAGCGCACCGGTGGCGACCCGGATGGCCAGCGCCGCAGGTTCGCCGAGGCGGTGGCGGATCTCGATGGTCGACCGGGGTTGAAGGCGTTGGCGATGATCGGGCTGGCGGTGCCCAGGGTCGCCGGGGTGCCGCCCGCCGAGCACCGGCGCTGGCTGGACCGGGTGGTGGAGATTCTCCCCGAGATCGACGCACCGAAGTTGCGGCTGTCGGTGCTCGGCAAGGTTGCCATGATGCTGAACGCCGTGGGGGACCCGCGGTGGCGGCGCCTGGCCGACCAGATCCGCGACGAGGCCGGCTCGGACGCGCGGCACAGCGGCGGGTGGGACGCGCTCGCGTCGGTGGGGGCGGAAGCCTGCTACTCCGGTCATCATCAGGATGCCGAGCAGCTGCTGGACACGGCGCTGGCCGGCGCGGTCCAGGTCGAGAGCAGCGTCGCGCAGATGATGTGCCGGCGCTCGCAAGCCCTGCTCGGCTACTGCCGCGGTGCCTGGCACGGGCTGGCCGAACACGCCGCGCAGCTGGGCGACGAGCTGCGCGACCACGCGTACCTCCGCTGCGACGTGGATGTGGTGGTCGCCTGCCTGGCGCTGGCCCACGGGGAGCTGGACGACGCGGCAGCCCGGCTCGGTGCGCTGGTCGGGTCGGCGGAGACCGCGATCGACCTCGACCTGCTGCCGGTCGCGATGACCAGCTTCGTCCGGCTGGAACTCGCCCGCGGGGAGGTGGACGCGGCGGTGGCAGCGGTGACCAGGTGGGTGCCCGCCTGGGAGTCGCACCGGATCCTGCCGCCGGCGGTGCGGGCGCTTCCCTCGGCGGTCGAGGCGATGCTGGCGGGCGGCCAGGCACCGGAGGCGCGTGCGCTGGCGCAGCGGTGGGCGCGGCTGGTACGCGATCTCGACGCGCCACTGGCACCGGCGGTACTGAGTCAGGCCCGCGGATCGCTGGCGGCCGCCGCCGGTCGGTGGGATCGGGCAGCTGACATGTTTCTCACCGCGGCCGAACGCTACCGGGCGCTGCGGTGCCCGTACGAAGCGGCGCAGGCGCGCGAGCACGCGGCGCGGTGCTGGTTCGCGGCCGGCGATGCTCGGGCGCAGCCGACGCTGCGGGCTGCGCTCGGCAGCTACCAGGAGCTGGGGGCGGTGTGGGACGTCGACCGGGTGGCCGGGCTGGCCCGGCAGCAGGGGGTCTCACTGCCGGCTCGGCACCGGGGTGGGCGCCGCGGCTACGGCCCTGACCTCTCCCCCCGGGAGCGTGAGGTAGCCGAGCTGGTGGCCACCGGGCGCACCAACCGCGAGATCGCTCGGGACCTCTACTTGTCGACGAAGACCGTCGACAAGCACCTCAGCGCCGCGCTGCGCAAGCTCGGGCTGCGCTCGCGGGCGGCGCTGGCGCATCATCTCGCCGGCGAGGTCCCGCCGGCCGCGGCCAATTCTGGGGAATCTTTCCCATAGCTACCACCGCTGCCGCGCCGCGAGCATGTCGGTGTGCACAGAACCGCACCTGGTCCAGGACGGCCACCCCGGCTGGGTTCCGTTCACCGGCTCGCAGGACCTCCCGCTGGTCGACGTCGGAACCGGCTCGGTCGACGAGCTCGCCGGCCTCGACCTGGCCGGCAAGCTGGCCCTGCTGGAGGCGGACGGGACCTTCGACAACCCGTTCGGCGCCGCGGCGTGCGGGGTCGACATCGTGATGATCCAGAACGTCCGGGACGCGGGAGCCGCCGGGCTGGTGGTGTTCCCGTCCCCGGACCACGTGTGCGCGCCGCTGCCGATCCCACTCCGGATCGTGCAGGAGCAGTTCACCGGCCCGGCCAAGGAGGTCGGGATTCCCAACGTGCACGTCTCGACGCAGGAAGGTCTCGACCTGCGGGCCCAGCTGGCCGCCGAGCCGGTCACGGTCCGGGTGGACGGCACGCCGGAGACCCCCTACTCGTACGTGCTCAAGCCCTACGAGGAGGGACATGTGCCCGACTCACTGCACTACACGCTCACCGACGCGCAGCTCGCCGCGGTCGAGCTGGACTTCCACGCCCCCCGGCCCACCACGTTCAGGCAGCACCGGAGCGTCTGGAAGCCGGACGACCTGGTCAAGGCGGCGCTGCGCCTGTCGGACCACGGCGCACCGGCGTTCGTCGGCCCCCGGAGCCACACCGAGTACTTCGGACCGGTCTCCCGCGAGGTGCTCCACACCCGCAGCGGTCTCGGACGCCAGGGTGGGCTGGCACCCGAGGGCTACCGCAACCGGATGCAACGGGCATCGTTCCCGGAGATCTTCGACCAGCCCGCCCAGGCGCGGCAGCAGTGGTACCTCCCGCCGAAGACCCCCGGAGCCAGATCGGCACCGGAGGCCGTCTACGACCTGGTCGGTCCCGACGCGCTCCAGTCGCTGGGGATGTGCACCCTGTGTCGCCAGAGCGGCATCCTGTTGACCCACCTCCCGCTGGTGACCGGCGGTCCGGGCAGCTGGCAGCATGACCTCGGTGCGGGCTCGTCGGCGTCCCTGGCCGAGGAGGGCTTCTTCGACCTCGAGTTCCGCCTGTTCCGGGACGGCGCGGAGATCGCGCCGGTCCCCGGGTTGCCGTGGGCAGTGTTCCCGATGCCCGCGGCACCGGGCAGCTACCGGATGACCGCACAGGGCCCGCAGACCGAGGTGACCTGGACGTTCACCTCGTCGGAGCCGGTCGAGGACACCCGGCGGCCCGGCCACACCTGTTTCATGGAGCTGATCTCCGGCTCCACCGATCCGTGCTCACCCGAGCCGATCGTGTTCGCCAGCTACGACCTGGCGGGCAGCCTGGAGCTGGACAACACGGTGCTCGCACCGGGCGCGCAGCGGTTCAGCGTGCACGCCTACCACTCGCCGTCGACCGCACCGATGCCGGAGATCGCCGGGTTGGAGCTGTCGGTCTCCTACGACGGCGAGCAGTGGTCCCCGGCCCGGGTGCGGCCGGCCGGCGACGGGCGGTTCGAGGTCACGCTGGTCCACCCACCGGCCCGGGCCCGCGCCTCGGACCAGGTCAGCCTGCGGGTTGAGGCGTGGGACGAGGCCGGCAACCGGATCGAGCAGATCACCCGGGACGCCTTCATCCTGACCGACCGGGTCCCGGGCGGCGCCCTCTAACGAAAGCCCGAGATCTTGGACGTTCGTGGCCCAGGGCCACGAACGTCCAAGATCTCCCGGAAGGGGTCAGCCGCGCGGGTCGGCGACGGCACCCAGGAACAGCACCGTGCCGGTCTGGGAGTCGGAGATCGTGAACGCGAACGGGCGGTCCACCCGGAACGTGGTCTGCGGCTGGGCGGAGGTGACGCCCATCCCGCCGCCGGTCACCGCCGCCGCCTCGGTGCCGGCCTCGTCGACCGCGATGAAAGTCTTGTGCACCACCACGTCCAGGAACAGGTCGGCCGGCGACATCGGGGCGAAGTCGGCGGCGCCCGGGTCCATCGCCGGGCCGAGACCCAGCCGGTCCAGCGGCTCGTTCAACGGCTCGCCCCACTCCAGCGTGAACCGGGGCAGGGCCAGGTTGTCGACGGTCTGCTCGGTGAGGCTGTCGACCGCCGAGCGCCACTCGGCGGCGTCCAGCTCGGCCAGCAGCCCGGCCAGGTCCGCCTCCGGGTCCGGGAGCAGCACCTCCATCCCGTACCGGCCGTCCTGCCCGTACGGCAGCCGCAGCATCCGGTAGCCGTCCCGTTCCGCGTACGCCAGCTCCTGCTCCCGCAGCTGCATCAGCGGCACCGGCACCTGCTCCCCGCTAGCCAACGTGAACGGCTGCTCGAGGGTGTCGGCCGGGTCGAACTCGGTGGTCCACTGGCCCAGGAAGTAGACCGCGTTGAGCAGCACCATCGCCAGGTCCGGGTCGGGCATCCCGAGGTCGGCGGCGATCCCATCGATCCGGTCTTCGGTCTGCTCCCGGACCCAGGCGTCGACCGCCTCCGCGGTGGCCGGCGTGGCCAGGTCGGCGGTCTCGTGGGTGGCGCCGAACGTGTCCCGCACGAACGAGACGTAGTCCGGCTCGAACGGCACCTGGTCGTCGCCCCAGATCGCGTTGGCGACCGACAGCTCCACCTGGTCGGTGTCGGTGAGCGTGTCCAGCAGCGCCCCGGCCCGGACGTCCCGCGAGTCGTCCAGGTGCAGCACCTCGGCCATCGCGGTGGCGGTGTCGCCGCCGGCGCCGGCCAGCACCATCGCCAGCAGCGTCGCCACCGACACCGGGGAGGTGACCGCGTTCTCGTCGCCGGCGGTGACCTCGCCCAGCAGCTCGAACCCGAACTCGTTGACCGAGTCGCCGACCGCCCGGGCGTCGGCCTCGCCGGCCAGCTCGGTCTCCAGCCCGACCAGGGCCGGGCTCGGCTCCGGCTCCGGCCCGCCACCCCCGTCGTCGGGCGCGGCGCAGCCGGCCACCAGCAGGCTTCCTACCAGCAGAGTCGCAGCAATCCGGGACACGGACAGCAAGCCAACCACCTCCGCATCCTATGACGCCACCCGACCCGCCCGGGTTCCATCGGCCGGGTGACCAGTGGCGGGCCGGCGCGGGTGGGCGCCGGTGGGAACGTTCGGTCGCGCCGACCGGCCACTGGCGGGCTGGGTGGCGGGTGTCAGCCGGTGGCGGCCTCGACCTCCTGCATGAACTGCTCGGCCGCCTCGATCGGGGTCAACCGGTCGAACAGCGCCTCCTCGTACAGCCGTTGCATGATGCTCACCGTCTCGCCGGCCCCGGTGGGCGGCGCTGGCGGCGGGTCCACCAGGCTCGAACCGATCTCGGTCATGAACTCGCTGACCTGCTGCTCGGTCTCTGGCAGCCCCGGCGCGATCTGCTCCCGGAGCTGAAGGTTGGCGGGCAGCCCCCGGTCGTGCAGCATGATCTCGGCCGCTTCGACGTTGTTCAGGAGGAAGTCGACGAACATCGCGGCCTCCTCCGGGTGGTCGGTGTGGGCGGAGATCGAGTAGGACATGGCCGGCTTGAAGTACATCCCCGGCCGCTGGCCGGCGGACTCGCCGGGCTGTCGCAGCAGCTGCAGGTCCCGCCCGGCGGCCTCGGACAGTGCCCCCAGCTGGTTGG
Source organism: Micromonosporaceae bacterium (assembly GCA_009377645.1). Lineage (GTDB taxonomy): Bacteria > Actinomycetota > Actinomycetes > Mycobacteriales > Micromonosporaceae > Natronosporangium. The sequence continues at coordinate 61,655 of WHTQ01000014.1, forward strand.
TCCACCAGAAGCCCATCGCACCGTCGTTGGTGGCCAGCAGCGACTGGTCCGGGCCGGTCGCGCCGATCTCGACCGTCTCGGAGGCGGAAGGCGTGCCGCCGCTGGCGGTCTGCTCCAGCGACAGCGTCCACCACTCCGCCAGCGTCTGGGCGGTGAACCCGAGGCTGCCGTCCGGGTTGTAGAGCGCCTCCCCGCGCTGGCGGGCGTAGACGTTGAAGCCGGCCTCGTTGGTGCCGAACGCCTGGGCGCCGAAGAAGTCACCAGCCCCCGAGATGTCCTGCGAGATCGTGAGGTAGTCCTGCCAGGTCCAGCTGGTGTCGTCGGGCAGCTCGACCCCGGCCTCGTCGAAGATCTGCGGATCGACCACGACCGAGAACGCGTTCACCCCGCTCGCCACGGTGTACAGGCCACCGTCGACTTCGCCGGCGGCCAGCGCCAGCGGGTCGATGTTCGACAGGTCGAGGGCGTCGGAGACCGAGTTCAGGTCGAGCAGCTGGCCGTTGACCACGTACTCGCGGAGGAACCGTTCCTCCTGGGTGATGATGTCGGGGAGGTTGCCCCCGGCGGCAGCGGTGTTCAGCCGGTCCCAGTAGGAGTCGAAGTCGGTGAAGTCTGCGGCGATCCGGATGTCGGAGTGCTCGGCCATGAAGAGGTCGATGATCTCTTGCGTGTAGGCGTGCCGGGAGTCCGACCCCCACCACGAGAACGTCAGCTCGACGGTGCCGTCGTCCGGTTCGTCGTCGCCGCCGCAACCGCTGGCGACCAGCGCCAGCGCGAGCCCGGCGACGACCAGTCGGCGGCGGGCCGATTTACTAGTGCGCACGGTGGTGCTCCTCTCACTTGATTCCGGTGGTGGCGATGCCCCGGACCAGGTAGCGCTGCCCGGCGAGGAAGAATCCGAAGATCGGGCCGAGCGCCACGACGGACATCGCGAACAGCGGACCCCAGGAGGTCTCGCCCTCCGAGTCGAGGAACAGTCGCAACGCCAGTGGCACGGTGGCCAGGTCGGGGTCGGTCAGGAAGATCAGCTGGCTGTAGAAGTCGTTCCAGGTCCAGATGAAGGTGAAGATGGCGGTGGTGGCCAGCGCCGGCATCGACAGTGGCATGACCACCCGCCAGAAGATCCCCCAGTGGCTGCAGCCGTCGATCCGGGCGGCCTCGTCGAGCTCGCGCGGGAGCACCCGGATGAACTGCACCATCAGGAAGATGAAGAACGCGTCGGTGGCCAGGAACTTGGGCACGATCAGCGGGTAGAACGTGTTGATCCACCCCAGGTTGTTGAACAGGATGTACTGGGGC
>WHTQ01000120.1 GCA_009377645.1 Micromonosporaceae bacterium
CGGTGCGCCAGCCCGCGGGTCCACGCGAAGATCGACGCGATCGGGTTGGTGGAGGTCTTCTCGCCCCGCTGGGCGGCCCGGTAGTGCCGGGTCACCGTGCCGTGCGCCGCCTCCGCCTCCACGGTCCGCCCGTCCGGGCTCATCAGCACGCTGGTCATCAGCCCGAGCGAGCCGAACCCCTGCGCCACCGTGTCGGACTGCACGTCCCCGTCGTAGTTCTTGCAGGCCCAGACGAAGCCGCCCTCCCACTTCAGCGCCTGCGCCACCATGTCGTCGATCAGCCGGTGCTCGTAGGTCAGCCCGGCGGCCGCGAACTGCTCGGCGAACTCAGCCTCGAACACCTCCGCGAACAGGTCCTTGAACCGCCCGTCGTACGCCTTCAGGATGGTGTTCTTGGTGGACAGGTAGACCGGGAGCCCGCGGTCCAGCCCGTACCGGAGCGAGGCCCGGGCGAAGTCCCGGATCGAGTCGTCGAAGTTGTACATGCCCATCGCCACCCCGCCGCCGGGGAACCGGGCGACCTCGAGCTGGATCGGCTCGCCCCCGTCGGCCGGCTGGTACGAGATCGTGACCGTGCCCGGGCCGGGCACCACGAAGTCGGTGGCCTTGTACTGGTCGGCGTGCGCGTGCCGGCCGATCACGATCGGCTTGCGCCAGCCGGGCACCAGCCGGGGCACGTTCCGGATCACGATCGGCTCCCGGAACACCACCCCACCGAGGATGTTCCGGATCGTCCCGTTCGGGGAGCGCCACATCCGCTTGAGCCCGAACTCCTCCACCCGCGCCTCGTCCGGCGTGATGGTGGCGCACTTCACCCCCACCCCGTACCGCGCGATGGCGTGCGCGGCATCGACCGTCACCTGGTCGTCGGTGGCGTCCCGGTGCTGGATCGACAGGTCGTAGTACTCCAGCGGGACGTCGAGGTACGGCAGGATCAGCTGCTCCCGGATCTGCTTCCAGATGATCCGGGTCATCTCGTCACCATCGAGCTCGACGACCGGGTTGGTCACCTTGATCTTCGCCACCGGGCACTCCTCTCTCCGTCGGGGGGCGTTAGCAGTACGAGCGTACTGGAGCGGCCCGGGCACCGTACACTACCCGGCATGCCCGCCATCCGGACCGGCGCCCGGGCCACCGTGATCGCGCTGACGGACGGGGCCGGTGCCTTCTTCCAGCCCCGCCAGCAGGCGTTCCCGGACGCCTCCGCCGAGCACTGGCGGGCCGCCGACACGCTCGACCCGGCGGCGGTCACCACCGACCGGCGGTGGTGGCTGCGGTTCCGCTGCTTCGCGATCCGGCTGACCGGCGGCCGCACCGTGCTGGTCGACACTGGGATCGGCCCGGCCGGCTCGCCGGCGTCCGGCTGGGCCCCGGTGCCGGGAGACCTGCCGGCGGAGCTGGCCGCCGCCGGGATCGACCCGGCCGGCGTCACGGCGGTGGTGCTCACCCACCTGCACACCGACCACGTCGGCTGGGCGGTCACCGAGCACCGGCCGTTCTTCGGCAACGCCCGCTACCTGCTGCAGCGGGCTGAGCACGACGCCCTCGACCAGGCAGCTGCGGGGTTGCGGGAGGCGTTGATCGACCCGCTGCGGGCCAGCGGCCAGCTGTCGCTGGTGGACGGAGACAGCGAGCTGGCGACCGGGGTCCGGGTGGTCGCCACCCCCGGCCACACCCCCGGGCACCAGTCGGTGCTGGTGGACACCGGCGACGAGCTGGTGGCGGTCGCCGGGGACTTGCTGGTGCACGCCGTCCAGCTGGTCGACCCGGAGCTGCGGTACGCGCTAGAGGTCGACCCGGACGCCGCCCGCACCTCCCGGGCGGCGCTGCTGGCCGAGCTAGTCTCCCGGGGCGGCCTGCTCGCGACCGCCCACCTGAGCGAGCCGTTCCTGGCTCCGGCTACCCCCACTGGATGGGCGCCTGCCCGGCCGCGGTGAGCGCGGCGTCGATCGCGCTGAACGGGCGGCTGCCCCGGAACCCGCGTACGTTGGCCGGGCTCGGGTGCCCGGCCGTCAGCACCACGTGCTGCCCGCCGGTGACCAGCGGCGCCTTCCGGCGGGCCGGCGCACCCCACAGCGCGAACACCACCCGGTCGGGCTGCTGGTCCAGCGTCCGGATCGCGGCGTCGGTGAGGTGCTCCCAGCCCCGGCCGGCGTGCGAGCCGGGCTGCCCGGCCCGCACCGTCAGCACCGTGTTGAGCAGCAGCACCCCCTGCCGCGCCCAACCGGTAAGGTCCCCGGTGGCCGGCGCCTGGACCGCCAGGTCGTCGCGCAGCTCCCGGAAGATGTTGCGCAGCGAGGGCGGCGGCGGCACTCCCGGGCGGACGCTGAAGCTCAGCCCGTGCGCCTGCCCCGGCCGGTGGTACGGGTCCTGGCCCAGGATCAGCACCCGGGCACCGGCCAGCGGGCAGAGCCGGAACGCCTGGAACAGGTCCGGCAGCGGCGGGTAGACGGTCTGCTCCGCGTACTCGGCGGCCACGAACTCAGCCAGCGCCGCCACCCGGTCCGGGTCCAGGTGCGGCTTCAGCGCGTCCCGCCAGCCACCGGGCAGCAGCTCGATCAGGTCCAGCTCCACCCCGGCAGCGTACTCACCGGCCGGTGGGTCAGGCGCGGACCAGCGGCGTGTCCACCAGATGCTCGGCCAGGAACCAGGCCTCCATCTCGCCGGTCCGGATCACCTGCGACACCAGCAGGTCGTTGGTGCCGTCATCGCCCAGCTCGGCGGCCCGGGTGGCCGCGTCGTGCGCGGCGATCAGGATCATCTCGTGCGCCTCCAGCAGCCGGGATAGCATCGCCGGCACCTCCTCCACCCCGTCCGGCGCGCGCGGGACGACGGTGATCTCGGCGACGTGCCGCGGGTCGCCGACCGCCACCCCGCCCAGGCTCTGCACCCGCTCGGCGATCGCGTCGACGATCTCCAGCTGCTCCCCGGCGTGCTTGTCCAGCAGCAGGTGCAGCTGGTAGAAGGTGGCACCGCGCATCAGCCAGTGGTGCTTCTTGTAGAGGCTGTAGAGCACCTGGGTGTCGGCCAGGGTCTGGTTCAGCCGCTGGCAGGAGTACATCCGGGCGTCGTACGACAGACCCACCGGGAACTGCCGGACTGTGCCGAACTCCTGCACCTGCTCCCCGTGCTGGTGCAGCCACGGCTGCGTGCCCTGCGGTGCCCGGGTGCTCCGCCGGGATGTCGCCTTGGTAGCCATGATCGCGCCCTCTCATCTCGAGACCAGTCCCAACGGAACAACATAGCCCGGTGCTGTCCCAGGTAAACGGCGAATCCGCCACCTGGATCGGCTACTCCCCGTGGTACAGGCGGTCGAGATCGATCAGCTCGACGTCGCCGCGGGACCTGGCAGCACGGGTCACCGCCGGGGTGAACCCGGCCCGGGAGAAGAGCAACAACCGTCGTGGGTCGGCCACCCGCTCGGCGGGGAGCAGCTCGCGCAGATGCGCCAGGCGGGCCAGCTCCGGCTCACCAACCGGGCGCCCCGTGCATTTCACCTCTCCGATCGCCGACACCAGGTCCGGCTCGAACGGCCGCTTGTGCACCACCACGACGTCGAGCTCGTGCACGCACCGGTGCTCCCGGCAGGCGAGGGTGGCCGCCTGGTGGGCTGGGGCAGGTCGGTCACACAGGAATGGTAACTCCACCTTTAAGTCAAGTTGTCATTCCGGCCGTACTTCGGTGTCCAGCCATTGCAGGTAGGCGGGGTTGCCGGCGGAGACCGGCAGGCAGAGGATCTCCGGCACGTCGTAGCTGTGCGCCTCCCGCAGGTGTCGCTCCAGCGCCGGGTACGCGGCAGCGGTGGTCTTCAGCACCACCTGCCACTCCTGGTCCGAGGTCACCGCCCCGTCCCACCAGTAGCTGCTGGTGATCGGGCCGACCACCTGGGCGCAGGCGGCCAGCCGCGCCGCGACCGCCCCCCGGGCCAGCTCGTCCGCGGCCGGGCGGCTGTCGGTCGTGGTCACCACCTGGCAGTACGCGGGTCTCTCCATCCCGTCACCGTAGGCCAGCCGCCGCCCGCCAACTGCCTCGCCCGAGTCAGAGGTCGGCGACGTCGGCCTGCTTGGCGCGGACCGCCTCGGCGGCCTCCCGCAGCGCGGCCAGCTCCGGCTCGGTGAGCGGGTTCTCCACCACCCGGCGCACTCCAGTCGCCCCGATCTCGGCCTCCACTCCGAGATAGACCCCGGAGATGCCGTACTCACCGTCCACCCAGGCACAGACCGGCAGCACCGCGCCCGCGTCCTCGGCGATCGCGCGGGCCATCCGGGCGGCCGCCGCCGACGGGGCGTAGTAGGCCGAGCCGGTCTTGAGCAGCGCCACCACCTCGGCCCCGCCGTTGCGGGTCCGGACCACCAGGTCCTCGACCTTGTCCGGCGGCAGCAGGTCGGCCAGCGGGGCGCCGTTGACCGTGCACCGGGACGGCACCGGCACCATCGTGTCCCCGTGCGAGCCCAGGGTCAGGGTCTTCACCGCCGACACCGGCACCGCCAGCGCCTGCGCCACGTTGCTGGTGAACCGGGCGGTGTCCAGCATCCCGGCCTGGCCCAGCACCCGGTGCCGCGGGAACTGGGTCACCTGCTGGGCCAGCGCGGTCATCTCGTCCAGCGGGTTCGACACGACGACCACGACCGCGTTCGGCGCGTACTTCGCCACGTTCTCCGCCACCTGCCGGACGATCTTCGCGTTGACCTCCAGCAGGTCCATCCGGCTCATCCCCGGCTTGCGCGGCAGCCCGGCCGTGACCACGACGACGTCCGAGCCCTCGATCACCTCGTACCCGTCGCCGCTGCGACCGGTGGTCGCACCCACGACGGTGGTCTCGAATCCCTCGATCGGGCGGGACTGGTTCAGGTCCAGCGCCAGCCCTTCCGGCCTGCCCTCGATGATGTCGGTCAGCACAACGGTGTCGAAGAGGTCGTACTCGGCCAGCCGCTGCGTGGTGGTTGACCCGTAGAACCCGGCCCCGACGACGGTTGCCTTCTTCCCAGTGCTCATGGTCGCCCACCCTAGCCGGGCGGCTGGCACCAGCCGGCCACCGGGTTCCCGGTGCCGGTCCACAGAAAGGCGTCGCTGACCCAGCCCCCGCCGGCCAGCCGGTTCCACAGGTCGCTGGTGTATCCGTCGCGTCCGGTGTGGGTGGTGCCGCGGGCCGAGCACGTCACCCGCACGGTCGCACCGTCGGCGACCGTACCGACGACCCGGTGGCCGGTGCCCGACCCGGCTCGCCGGTTCAGCGCCCCGCCGCCGTCGGTGTCCACCACCCCCTCGGTGAAGCCGAGCGCGCCGTAGTTGTGCAGGCTGCCGCCGACCCGGACCCGGGTCGAGCCGTGCCGGGCGAACCCTTGGTACGGCTGGTCGCCGGCCCGGACCGACCACTTCCCGAACCCGTACCGGTCGATCGGCACGTAGTCGCCGCCGCGGCGCAGCGAGAAGTGCACGTGCGGCCCGGTGGCGCTGCCGCCGCAGGACACGTCGGTGCCGATCCGACCGAGCGCGTCGCCGGCGGCGACCGGCCGGCCGTCGGCGGCGATCGCGTCCTCCAGGTGGTAGTAGTCGGTGGCGAACCCGCGGTCGTGCACCACCCGCAGCCAGCCGGTGCCGGAGCCGCACATGGTGTAGGCGGTCCCGGCCCGGGCGGCCCGCACCCGCCCGTCTCCTCCGGCCAGGTCGATCGAGCTGCGGGCCGCGCCGTTCATCGGGTGCGGGCCGCCGGTGTAGCGCCAGGCCTGGCCGACCGCGTACGGCAGCCGCATCCCGGTCCGGTAGTCGGTGGCCTCCGGGTCGCCCGCCTCCGAGTCGCTCGCCCCCGCTGGCCGCCCGGCCAGCTCGGTCAGCGTCGCCCGTTCGGCAACGGCCAGCACCGGCGCCCGGGCGGCCAGCTCCCGGAACCCCGGCCCGCCCTCCAGCGCCACCCGCCACCGGCCCGGCTCGGCCCGGGCGACCCACAGCCAGCCATCCGGGTAGGTGTCCGGGGCGGCCGGTGCCCGCCGCACGGCGGTGCCGAACGCCCAGCCGTCCCGACTCTCGCGCAGCATCGTGACCTGGCTACCGGGGCTACCGCTCCCGGCCCGAGCCGGAATCGCCGCCTCCACCGCCGCCACCAGATCCGGGGGTTGGGTGAACGACCCGGCCGCCCCGACCACCAGCGCGACCACCACTGTCACTAACGTCACCAAGCGCACTCAGGAGCAACGCTCGGTGCCCGGCGGAGGTTGCGCCGGCCGGCCGCTCGTCAGGACCGGTCGCGCTCGGCCAGCCCCACCACGTTGGCCAGCAGCATCGCCCGGGTCATCGGCCCGACCCCGCCCGGCATCGGGGCGAGGAACCCGGCCACCTCGGCGACCTCCGGGACGACGTCCCCGACCAGCCGGTCCCGCTCCTCGGCGCCGCCCGGCACCCGGGTGATCCCGACGTCCAGCACGGTCGCGCCTGGCCGGACCATCTCCGGCGTCAGCAGGCCGGGCACCCCGGCCGCCAGCACCACGATGTCCGCCCGGCGGGTGTGCCCGGCCAGGTTCCGGGTTCCGGTGTGGCACAGCGTGACCGTGGCGTTCTCGGTGCGCCGGGTCAGCAGCAGCCCGAGCGGCCGGCCGACCGTGACCCCGCGACCGACCACCACCACGTCGGCGCCGGCCACCGGCACCTGGTAGCGCCGCAGCAGCTCCACGATCCCGAGCGGGGTGCACGGCAGTGGTGCCGGCACCCCGAGCACCAGCCGACCCAGGTTCACCGGGTGCAGCCCGTCGGCGTCCTTGTCCGGGTCGACCTGTTCCAGCACCCGCTGCTGGTCCAGCCCGGCCGGCAGCGGCAGCTGCACCAGGAAGCCGGTGCAGGCCGGGTCGGCGTTCAGGTCGGCGACCGCCGCCTCCACCTCGGCCTGGCCGGCGGTGGCCGGCAGGTCTCGCCGGAGCGAGGCGACCCCGACCTCGGCACAGTCCCGGTGCTTGCCGGCCACGTAGGCCCGCGAGCCCGGGTCGTCGCCGACCAGGATGGTGCCGAGACCGGGCACCTGGCCGGCGCCGGCCAGCGCCTTCACCCGTACCCGTAGCTCTTCCTTGACCGCCGCGGCGGTCGCCTTGCCGTCCAACCGTGTCGCCGTCGCCGTCACCGGACCACCGTACCCGGCCCCGGGACAGGTGGTTTCACCCTATTATTCTCTTTCATGAGGGTTCGCCTGGTTGTCGCCGCCACCGCCGCGCTTCCGGTTGTCGTCGCGGGTGGGCTCGCGGGGTGCACCGACCGCCCCGACCCGGCCCCGAACCCCGACCCGGTGGTCCGGGTGGCGATCGGCGTACCGCCGAGCCTGGTGCCGACCGAGGTCGCCGGGGGCGACGGGGGCGACGGGGCGCAGGTGCTGGCGGCGCTGTTCACCCCGCTGGTCGGCTTCGACGACGCCGGCCGGCCGGTGCCGGTGGCGGCCGAGTCGGTGCGGCCGAGCCCGGACAGCCGGGTCTGGACGATCACGCTCCGGGGCGGGTACACCTTCCACAATGGCGAGCTGGTCACCGCCGACCGTTACCTGGAGGCCTGGAACTACGGCGCCTACCAACCGAACGGGCAGCAGAACAACTACTACTTCCAGCGGATCGAGGGCTACCCGGCGCTGAACCCGCCCGGCGGCGGCGCGCCCACCGCCCCGACCCTGTCCGGACTGGCGAAGGTGGACGACCGCACGTTCACCGTGACGCTGGCCGAGCCGTTCGTGGAGTTCGCCTCGCTGCTTGGCGCGCCGGCGTTCTACCCGCTGCCAGCGGCCGCGTTCACGCCCGGGGGGGAGGTACGGGATGAGTTCGCCGCCGCGCCGGTCGGCAACGGTCCGTTCCGGATGGTCGGCCGGCAGCCGGGAGAGCTGATCGATATCGAACGTTACCCACGGCACCCAGGTGACCCGGCGCAGGTCGGCAAGGTCCGCTTCCAGGTCTATCCGGATGACCTGGCGGCGTACGCGGATCTGCTCGCCGGGGACGTGGACCTGGTCACCCGGATCCCGGCCGGCCGACTGGCCACGGTGGAGGCTGACCTCGGGGACCGGTTCCTGCGGGTGCCCGGTCCGGGGTTCCAGTTCCTGGCGTTCCCGAGCTACCAGCCGGAGCTGGCCAACCCGGACATCCGGCGGGCGATCTCGATGGCGATCGACCGGGACGAGATCGTCGCCGGTGTCTTCCGGGGCACCGAGTCCACCGCCCACTCGTTCGTACCGCCGGTGGTGCCGGGTGCACAGGACGGCGGTTGCGGGCCGGCGTGCCGGCACGACCCGGCCACCGCCCGGGACCTGTACGCCCGGGCCGGCGGGCCGGCGCAGCTCACGATCGGCTACAACGCCGACGGCGGGCACCGGGACTGGGTGGAGATGACCTGCGACCAGCTGCGCACCTCGCTCCGGGTCGGCTGCCAGGGCGTACCGGTGCCGCACGTCACCGACCTGCTGGACCGGCTGGCCAACCGGGAGCCGGTCGGCATCGTCCGGCTCGGCTGGGCGATGGACTACCCGTCGATGGAGAGCTATCTGGCCCCGCTGTTCTCGACCGGCGGCTCCGCGAACCTCCACGGCTACCACAACCCCGAGCTGGACGCCCTTCTGGCCAGCGCGGCCGCCGCCGCTTCGCCCGCGGAGGCCCAGGCCAGCTACCGCCGCGCCGAACAGATCCTCGCCCGTGACCTGCCGGTGATCCCGCTCCGGTTCGGCTCGTACACGATCGGCCACTCCGAGCGGGTACGGGAGGTGACCGTCACCACGATGGGCCAGCTCGACCTGACTCGGGTGACGTGCTGTTGATCATGAGGTTTCCTCGTCGTGTCGTCGGCGTGTCGTGCCCGAACCTCATGATCAACTCGGTCTGGCGGATCAGTGGAAGAAGTGGCGGGTGCCGGTGAGGTAGAGGGTGACCCCGGCCGCCTCGGCCGCCGCGATCACCTCGGAGTCGCGCACCGACCCACCCGGCTCCACCACCGCCCGGACCCCGGCGTCGGCCAGCACCTGCAGCCCGTCGGGGAAGGGGAAGAACGCGTCGGAGGCCGCGACCGCGCTGCCGGCCCGCTCGGCACCCGCCCGGGTCACCGCCAGCCGGGCCGCATCCACCCGGTTGACCTGGCCCATCCCGACCCCGACCGTGGCGCCACCGGACGCCAGCAGGATCGCGTTCGACTTGACCGACCGGACCGCCCGCCAGGCGAACGCCAGATCCGCCAGCGTCGTCGAGTCGACCGCCGACCCAGCGGCCAGCGTCCAGGCCGCCGGGTCGTCGCCGGCCGCGTCGATCCGGTCCGCGGTCTGCACCAGCAGGCCGCCCGAGACCTGCCGCGCCTCCCAGCCGACCGGCTGCCACGGCGGGGCCGCCAGGATGCGCAGGTTCTTCCGGGCCGCCAGCACCTCGACCGCGCCGTCCTCGTAGGAGGGTGCCACGATCACCTCGGTGAAGATCTCCGCCACCTGCCGGGCCAGCGTCACCGGCACCGGCCGGTTCACCGCGATCACGCCGCCGAACGCCGAGACCGGGTCGCAGGCGTGCGCCAGCTGGTGCGCGTGCGCCACGTCACCGGCCACCGCGATCCCGCACGGGTTGGCGTGCTTGACGATCGCGACGCACGGCTGCTCGAAGTCGTGCGCCGCCCGCCAGGCCGCGTCCGCGTCCACATAGTTGTTGCAGGACATCTCCTTGCCGTGCAGCTGCTCGGCCTGCGCCAGCCCGGGCGGCGCGGTCGGGTCGAGGTAGACCGCGGCGGCCTGGTGCGGGTTCTCGCCGTACCGCAGCACCGGGCCGAGCCGGGCCGCCACCCCGGCGAACTCCGGCCAGCACTCCGCCCCCGGGCCCGGCTCGGCCCGCTCCACCAGCGCGCCGGCGGTCCAGTTCGCCACCGCCACGTCGTACGCGGCGATGTCGGCGAACGCCCGCGCCGCCAGCGCCCGCCGCTGCGCCAGCGTGAACCCGCCGGCGGCCAGCGCCGCCCGCACCTGCGGGTACGCCGCTGGCGAGGTCACCACCGCGACCGTGGCGTGGTTCTTCGCCGCCGCCCGCACCATCGCCGGCCCGCCGATGTCGATCTGCTCGATGCACTCCTCCACCCCGCCACCGGCGGCCACCGTATCGGTGAACGGGTAGAGGTTGGACACCAGCAGGTCGAACGGCGCCAGCCCGAGCGCGGCCAGCTCGTCGGCGTGCGACTGGCGGCGCAGGTCCGCCAGCAGTCCGGCGTGGACGGCCGGGTGCAGCGTCTTCACCCGTCCGTCCAGACACTCCGGGAACCCGGTCAGCTCCTCCACCCGGGTGACCGGCACGCCGGCCGCCTCGATCGCCGCCGCGGTCGAGCCGGTGGACACCACCTCGACCCCGGCCGCGTGCAGCGCTTCCGCCAGCTCGGCCAGCCCGGTCTTGTCGTACACGCTCACCAGCGCCCGCCGGATCACCCGCTGGTTCATGAGATCGTGACCTTCCTTCCGGTGATTGTCCAGCCCTCCCGGACCAGCCGGCCGACGTACGCGACGAGCTGCCGCCGCTCCGCGTCCTTGATCCGCTCGGTCAGAGAGTCCACTGTGTCGTCGTCGTGCACCGGCACCGCCACCTGCGCCACGATCGGGCCGGTGTCCACGCCGGCGTCCACGAAGAACAGGGTGGCGCCGGCCACCTTCACACCGTAGGCCAGCGCGTCCCGGGGACCGTGGATGCCAGGGAACGCCGGCAGCAACGAGTTGTGGGTGTTCAGGTACCGGCCCTGGAAGGCGGCCAGGAACGCCGGGCCGACCAGCTTCAGGAAACCGGCCGAGATGACCAGATCCGGCCGGTACGCGGTGACCCGGTCGGTCAGTGCCCGGTCCCAGGCGGCCCGGTCGGGGTGCTCACCGACCGGCTCCACGAATGTCGGAATCCCGACCGCGGCCGCCCGCTCCAGGCCGGGAATGCCACGCCGATCGGCGCCGACGGCCACCACCCGGGCTCCGAACGACGGGGCGGCACCGGCGTCGAGCAACGATTGCAGGTTGCTGCCGGCTCCGGAGAGCAGGACGACCAGGCGCGCAGTCACCACCGCACCCTACCGAAACCTCAAATTCTGCTCGAAGACCGTGGCCGGTAGCCGCCCGATGTTGCAAATCTCCGGTACTCTGCCGGAGTTACGTAGTCCATCGTCCATCTACTACCCTTCGGAGTCCGAGAAGCACGAACCGCGAACACATGGGGGGCGTGGTGGTGCCGCCGGTGCCGGCGACCGACCGATCGGGGGTTGACGGGTCGCCGCCCAACCCCCATGATCTCCGAGGGTCCAATCACCGTACCTAAATTGGGAGGAACTCATGACCGCACCTGGCGCACCTGCCGCTGCCGGGAACGACAAGACCACGCTGTTCGGCGTGCTCGGCCTGATCATCGGGCTCATCTGTTGCTCGCCGGCCGGGATCGTGCTCGGCATCCTGAGTGTGAACCAGGCCAAGCAGCACGGCTCCCCACCGACGCTGGGGTACGTGGCGGTAGTGGTTTCCTGCATCGCCCTCGTCTTCGGCATCATCTACGGGATCAGCCAGGTCTGACCCGGCGGCGCGCCGCTGGGCCGCCGGACCGGCGCAGCGCCGGAACCGGCGCCCGGCGGTGCTTCCGTCACCGATTCCCTCTACTGTGTCTGCCGCCTACGGTGTCTGACGCCCGGCTGGCTGGGCCGGCCCGCGACGGTAGGTCGCCACCGCGGTGACCGCCGTTCCGAGCACCGCGCCAGCGGTCAGGGTGGCGGCCGAGAACCCGGCCACCAGCAACGGGTCGGGGCCGAAGCTGGCCAGCTGCCCGCCGCCGAGCGAGCCGCCGGAGGCGGCCGCGGCGAGGCCGAGCAGCCCGCCCGCCACCACACCGGACACCACCGTCCCGAGCGCCGCCGGCCCCCAGCCCGGCGCCCACCGCGCCAGCAGCCACCCGCACACCGCACCGGTCGCGATCGGCACCACCAGCAGCACGGCGCCGACCGTCGGCAGCGGGCCATCCGGCAGGCCCGCGAACACCGGCAGCGGTGGCAGCCACCCGAGCGTCACCTCACTGCTTCGCACCACCGAGTCGGCGCCCACCGCGAACCCGGGGCCGACCAGATAGGCCGCCGCCCATCCGGCCAGGTTCGGCGCGTACGCCACGCACAGCAGGGTCAGGCCGGCCTGCCCCGCGACGTTGGTCCGGTAGGCCGCTAGGATGTCCGCCGCCGCCCCGCCGCCGGCCGCCACCGCGATGCCGGCCAGCGCCGCCCCGGCCGCGAGCACCCCGGCGGCGCCGACCAACCCGGCCCGGATCCCGTCCCGCAGCACCACCGGCGTACGGGTCGTCCATCTCGCCAGCACCCCGGTCGCCCGCAGCGACCCGTACCCGGCAGCCAGGAACCCGAACCCGGCCAGGGTCAGCCCGGACCGGGGGACCGAGGCACCCCACCCCGGGCCGCCCACGAGCACCGCAGCGAGCATCCCGACCGCCCCGTACCCGACCGCGACCGCGACCGCGGCCAGCACCGCCTGCCGGGGCGAGCGGCCACCGCGCGCTCCCCGGGCCCGGGTGACGTGCACCCCGGCCCGAGCCACCCGCCACGCCGCGAACGCGGTCAGCAGCAACGGTACGAGCCGGACCGTCCCATCCCCGGTGTGCAGCGGGACTCCGTGCCCGAGCAGCCAACCGGCGGCCGCCAGCCGGGCCGGCCCGAGCACCGCGAACGGCCGGTTCTCGGCCGCCTGCAGCACCATGGTCAACACCGCGACCGGCAGGAACGACGCCAGCGCCGCCCAGCCGGCGGCCACCGCGCCGGCCAGTGGGAGCGGCGCGCGGGAGCGGGCGGCGGGGCCGGGTTCCGGCTCCGCCCGGGGCGGCAGCCGGACGGTCACCCGCTCCGTGCTCCGGCCGGCGGCACCCACCCGCGGCACCCGCACCCTCGGCCGGCCGGGGTCGACCGGCCCGGCGCCAGTACGGCCGGGGTCAACCGGCCCGGCGCCCGTACGGCCGGGGTCAACCGGCCCGGCGCCGGTACGGCCGGGTCGGCTGGGCCCTCGCCCGCCGCGCGAGATCGACACGGTCCGACGCTCGGCGAGGTGCGCCGCCTCGGCGGCTGCCAGCACCTCCTGCGGGTCGAGCGGTTCGTCGCGGGTGGCCATCGACGCTACTTTCCCATGGCCGGCTGCCCCTCCTGGTGACGACTGGCCGCGGGACATCCGGGACGCGATTTACGGCGTTTTAGCTGCTTTAGAGGCAATACCGGTGACTTAAGGTCGTGTTGTCCGTTTGACCCGGTTGGTTTTGGTCGCGCCGATGATGGTGACGGTTGGATCGGCTGGGCGGTCTGGGATGCGGTGTGCGGCGCGTTTGAGGGGCCAGCTGGCGATTTTGC
>WHTQ01000139.1 GCA_009377645.1 Micromonosporaceae bacterium
GGCAGCTTCCCGCGTCGTTGCAGACCTGGCCGACTTCACCGACAACCCCGCCGGCCCGCGGGACGGCCACGGGCACGGCACCCACGTGGCCGCCACCGTCGCCGGCACCGGCGCCGCCTCGGACGGCCTGCGACGCGGGGTGGCGCCCGGGGCCGACCTGCTCATCGGCAAGGTCTGCAACGACGCGGGAAGCTGCCCGTTCGACGCGATCGTCGCCGGGATGGAGTGGGCGGCCAGCTCCGGTGCCCGGGTAATCAGCATGAGCATCAGCGCCGGCCCGACCGACGGCACCGACCTGCTGAGCCAGGCGGTCAACCAGGTCAGCCGGGCGACCGGGGTGCTGTTCGTGATCGCGGCCGGCAACGGCGGCCCCGCGCCCCGGACCGTCTCCGCTCCGGGTACGGCCGACGAGGCGCTCGCTGTGGCGGCGGTGGACGACGACGGGGAGATGGCCGACTTCTCCGCTCGTGGCCCCCGACCCGGCGACGACGCCGCAAAGCCGGACATCGCCGCGCCCGGCGTGTCCATCGTGGCCGCCCGTGCCGCCGGGACCGCCATGGGCCGGGTGGTCGACGAGCACTACACCGCCGCCAGCGGCACCTCCATGGCGACTCCCCACGTGGCCGGCGCCGCCGCGGTGGTGACACAGCGGTACCCGGAGCTGACCGGGCGGGAGATCAAGGCGCTGCTGATGGATGCCGCCGTCGACCTGGGCCACGACCTGTTCGCCCAGGGCGAGGGGCTGCTGGACGTGGCGGCCGCGGCCGACCGGACCGTCGCCACCGGCGGGCCGGTGTCCTTCGGCCGGCTCACCTACCCGCACCAGCCGGTCACCCGTACCGTCACCTACACCAACCTGACCGATCAGCCGGTCCCGCTGTCGCTGGCCGCCACGCTGGGGTCCGAGAACGGGACCCCCGCGCCGGACGGGCTGCTGACGGTGACCCCGGCGGAGGTCACCGTCCCGGCTGGCGGCACCGCACAGGCAACGCTCACCCTGGACGGGCGGGTGCTGGGCGAGGACGGGGTCTACGGCCGGTACCGGGGCGGGCTGACCGCCACCGACCAGGCCGGCGCGGTGCAGGCGTCCGACCGGGTCACCGCGCTGCTGGAGGCCCAGCGGTACGAGGTGAGCGTCGGGATCGTCCCGCCGGAGGGCGCCACCGACCTCGCGTACGGCGGGATCGTGGTGCTGCCGGTGGATGACCAGGTGCACCTGCACGACGAGCCGGTCCTGCTGGACGGCGGGCCGGCCACCGCCACCGCCCTCTACGCCGGCGCCTACGCGGTGGCCACGTCGGTGGGCTGGCGGGACGCCGCGGGTGAGTGGCACACCGCGCTGGTGACCGAGCCCGAGGTCACGGTGGCCGGGCCCACGCCGGTCCGGTTCGACCTGCGGGAGGCCAGGCCGGTCGCGGCTGAGCTACCGCAGTCCACCGAGACGAACAGCGCGACCATGCGGCACCGGCGGACGTCGACGACCGGCACCTGGTCACTGGAGGGAGTGCTCTCCGGCGAGTACGGCGCGCGGGAGCCCCACTGGTGGACATTGCCCACCGAGCCGGTCCACCACGGCACGTTCCGCTACATCAACGCGCAGGTGCGCGTCCCGTCGCTGGTGACCATGCGGGCGCTCGGCGGTGGGGCGCCGCTCGACCTGCACCCCCGGTACGTGGCCGCGGATCTGGCTGTGGCCGGGCAGTGGCAGACCTGGGGCGACGGGGCCGCCAGCGGCGAGGCCCGGCAGACCGTGCCGCTGGTGGCGCACCTGCCGGAGCAGGGCACGCTCCCGGTGGTGTACGCCGGCGGGGGCACCGCCGGCGAGCTGGCCGGGGCGGGGGTCGACGGCGCACTGGTGCTGCTGACCCCGACCGACATCTGCGGCGCGGCCTGCGACTACCTTGCGCTGAAGGAGCGGGTCTCCCGCGCGGCGGAGCAGGGAGCGGTCGGAGTGATCGTGGCCGGAAACCAGGGCCAGGTCGAGCTCGGCCGGCCGTCGACCAGCATGGTCGATTGCGGGGACGGCCCGGAGGGCTGCCCCGACCCGGAGCCGTACTCGGCGGTGCCGCTGGTGTCGGTGCCGGCGACGCAGGCCGCCCGGCTGGTCGACCGGCTGGCGCGGGCGGCACCGGTGCGGGTCCGGCTCGGCGGCGAGCCGGAGGTGCCGGAGGTCTACGCGCTGTCGTTCGTAGCGGGCCAGGTGCCGTCGGCCCTGCCGCACCGGGTGGGCGCGCGGGATCTGGAGCGGGTGGAGCACCGCGTCCACGGCACCCGGCCCGGGATGCTCAGCCCCGCCGGCGTGACCTGGGCGCGCGCCGTGCCGGCACTCGCCCGGGAGAGTGAGCCCGCGCTCAGCCTGCCCCGGGTGGCCACCGGGCGGACACTCACCATGCTGGTCGGGCCACCGCAGGCGGAGGCGCTCGACCGGTTCCGGCTCGGCACCGTCTACTTCGACCAGCCGCACCTGGTGAGCAAGCCGGGGCACCTGCGGAACCTGAGCGCGTGGGCCTGGCCGACCGAGGTCCAGGAGGTGGTCCTCGATGGCCCGACGACCATCACCTGGAACTCCGGGCCGCTGCTGCCGGGCGCCCACACCGGAGACCACACCGGCTCCGGGTTCGGCACCGACTGGGGTTACTGTGTCGGATGCCGGGAGGGCGACCGGTTCTGGCCGGTGATGACCCTCACCCGCAGCACCGGCAGCTTCCAGGACCGGGTGGTCGGCCTGGTCAACGACACCGGCGCGGGGAACCTGCTGTTCCCCGGCGTCGGATGCGAGCCGCCGACCTGCACGGTCACCCTCTACGACCAGGCGGGTGAGGAGATCCCGCAGCAGCTGGTCCCGGTCGGCTTCACGGTCGGCGGCACCGGCACGACCGCGGATTCCGGACGTTGAGGAGGCAGACCATGACCCAGATCTGGCGATCCCGCCGGCGTACCACCGCGGTGGCGGTCCTGGCCGGAGCGATAGCGCTCACCACGGGTTGTACCGCGGAGGGTGACCTCATCTCCTACGAGCTGCCCCCGGAACCGGGACGGTACACACTGGAGGTCGAGACCGGCGGCGTGACCACCGTGTGGGAGTACACTTCGGAGCGACCGATCGAGGACAAGTTCGACCGGTCCTGCCTGGCGGACGCGCTCGGCAACCCCGACGCCCCGCCCTGCCGGCCGGAGCCGCTGATCTTCCTGCGGTACGAGCTGGCGCTCGACCTGGACGACACGGTCCCGGCCCGGCGACCGCACGAGATCACGGTCACCAGCTACTACCAGCCGCAACCGGGTGCGGTGCCGACCGTGACCGACCTGGCGGTGGAGGCAAGCTTCGACGGCGGCGCCACCTGGCAGTCGATGCGTACCCAGCCGGCCGGGGAAGCGGGCAGCTTCGCCACCACCATCCGGCCTCCGGCCACCGCCAGCGGGGTGGTGGCATTGCGCGTGAGCGCGACCGACAGCGACGGGAACTCGGTGGTGCAGACGATCCCGGAGGCGTACCGGCTGAAGTGAGCTGCGTGCGGCGAGCACCAGCGGCTGCGCCCAGGTAGGACCTTCGACAACTTCATGGACGGTACCTGCTGCATCACCAGCCAGATGGGCCGGAAATGGACCGACGTCATCGCGGACATCGGCATGCGACTGTCTGATTTGGGCCACCAGAACTACCTGTTCGTGGCCCGGCGGCCCCCACTTCACCCGCGTTCGGGCCCAGGCCCGGCGCCTGGTGAGCACTGCCGCGAGATGACGGACGATCTGTTCGGCCCGCCGTGGCGTACGCCCAGTCGCGGGTGCGATCTGCGGGCCGGGCGGTGCGGTGGTCGGGCGGCGCGGCGGCCGGGCGTTGCACTTCCGGGGCGAGTCGAGATAAATCAGGTAGTGGTGCGAGATCGAGGTGACCCCTTGTCCTATTTGGTGCATCGATGGCACGATTCGGCCGACCGCCGGCCACCACCCACCGGCCATCCCCCGGCCAGCCGGCGGTCCGGCGTCTCTGGGCTGGCTCGATGAACGGCACGGGTACGCGCGAGCAGCGACGGCGCACCGGGGCGCGCTACACCGCAGCGGCGGTCGCGTTCGGGCTTCTCATGGCGAGCGGGGCCAGTGCCAGCACGACGACGGTCGATGCACAGCCGGCCCGGGCTGCGGAGGGGGCGTACCCGGATCACGCCGGCGGAGGCAGCCCGCTGTTCCTGGAGCTGCCCCCGGTGACGCCGGACGGGCTCGCCGCGGACCGGGTTCGCCAGACCGGCAGCGAGCTAGAAGACCCGGCCGGGCCGGCCTCCGACCGCTCGCAGCGGCTGAGCGGGATACCGGCAACCGTCCTCGCCGCCTACTTGCGTGCCGTTGGCCGTCTCCGCATCGAGCGGCCGTCGTGCGGCGTATCGATGCCGCTGTTGGCCGCGATCGGGCGGGTCGAGTCGAACCATGCCCGCGGTGGCTACCTGGACCACGCCGGGCGGGCGCGGACGCCGATCATCGGCCCGCAGCTCAACGGTGGACCCGGGGTCGCCGCCATCCGCGACACGGACGGGGGTCGGCTGGACGGTGACCGGGTCTACGACCGCGCGGTCGGCCCCATGCAGTTCATCCCGTCCACCTGGGCCCGATGGGGCGCCGACGGCAACGGTGACCGGGCCGCCGACCCGCAGAACGTCTTTGACTCCACGCTGGCCGCGGCGCGTTACCTGTGCGCCGCCGGCGGTGACCTGACGGTCAGGAGCGGGCTGCACCGCGCCATCCGCGCGTACAACCGCCCCGACTACTACCTGCGGGCCGTGCTGTCGTGGATGCGGGTCTACTCCGGCAGCACGATCGAGGTCCCCGACGCCACCGCGGCCGGCAGCAGCGAGGAGCAGGCTTCGCGCGAGGACAACAGCACCGAGGCGCCCCCGCCCAGCGACGAACCTGAATCGGAGCCGGCTGGGGGGACATCGCCTGCGCGGGAAGAACCGGGAGCCGAGCTGCCGGTTCGGGAGCCGGAGGACGACGACGGCGACGGCGAAGAGCAGCCCGATCCGGTGCAGGACGCCGCCGAACTGGCCGAGCCGGTCGAGGAGTTCGCCGACGAGGTGCTGGAGGGCGACTCAGCCAACCCCCCGCCACTTCCCGGCACGACACCCTAGTCCTGGCCGAGCACCGGTCGGTGCAGCACCGGCAGCCGCAGCACCGGCGGCTGCCGCAGGTCGGTGGCGATGGTGACCGGATGCGCCACCAGGTTCCCGGCGTAGGCCAGGTCGCTGCCGGCCAGCACCACCCGGATCCGGTGCCCCGCCTCCCACCGGTGCACGATCCCGGGCAGCTCGATCCGCACCGGCGCGGTCGCGTCCGGCACCCGGACCGGCGAGACCAGCCGGTGCTTGAGCGTCTGCGTACCGTCCGGCGCCACGTCGTACAGCTTCGCGAACACCACCAGCCGGCCGGCCTCGTCGGGGGCGCCGGCGGCCGTGGGGGTGTTGAAGGTCACCTCGACGGTGGGTACGCCGACCGTGTCGACGCTGCGGGCCAGCGGTGCGGTGGTCCACGCCGCGAACGTTCCCGGCGCGTCGGTGGGCGGCACCTCGTCGAGCTCGCCCTGCACGGCCGGGACCTCCGAGTAGCTGCCGGGGGCGGCCACCGGGCTCAGGTAGGACTGGCTGCCCGCCGCCACTGCGCCCGGGGCGGTCACCAGCGCACCGTCACCGGACAGGTAGAGCGGCTGGGTGCGACCGACCGGGTACCGGCCGGCGGTGCCGTACGCCGCGGTCACGGCCGCCAGGTGCGCCGCGGGGTCGGCGTCGTCGCCGGGGTCGTGGTAGGCCCATTCCCGGAAGTACGTCAGCGGCGGGCCCGGCGGCACCGAGCCGTCGCCCTTGAGCCAGTGGTCGAACCAGGCCATTGCCTGCTGCCCCAGGTAGCTGGTGGCGATCCGGTCCGCGGACAGGTCGATCTCGCCGGTCGGCCCGTTGCCGCTGTGCCCGAACTGCGACCAGATCATCCGGACCGGCGTCCCGCGCCGGGTCAGCTCGCGGTGGGTCGCGATCGCCTCCTGCAGGCCGAACAGGGTGTCCGCCTGCCCCTGGATGAGCAGCGTCGGTGCGGTGATGCGATCGAGATAGGACGCCACCGAGACTTGCCGGGTCCACGCGGCGGTCTGGTCGTCCGGGTAGCCGAGCACCGCGACCCGGGCTAGCGACGCGCACACTTCGTCCCGGAAGTTGGGGCAGCCGGCCAGCCGGGACGGGTCGCTCTGCGCGTGCTCGGCGCCGCGCAGCACCCCGACCCCGGTGAACAGCCCGGCCCATCCCCGCTTGAACACACCCGGCTCGCCGGAGCTGACCCCGGTCTGGAACCCGGTGTTGTTCGGCGTGAGCGAGTAGCCGAGGTCGTTCCAGGTGATCAGCGGCACCAGCGCGTCCAGGCGCTGGTCGACGGCCATGATGGCGAACTGGATCTGCCCGCCGTAGGAGCCGCCGACCATGCCCACCCGGGGGTCTCCGGGAGCGTCCAGCGCCACCGCGTCCAGCCGGGTGCCGTCGACCGCCTCGTGCGCTCCGGCGAGGAAGTCGATGAGCTGGCTGCCGGCCAGGCCGTCGTACTGCGGGTCGTCGATGTAGATCTTGCAGTCGCTGCCGCCGAACCCGAGCCCCGAGTACGCGAGCACCGCGTACCCCTGCCGGGCCGCCGCCAGCCCGATGCCCTGCTGGTCCTGTTTGGAGCCACCGAACCCGTGGGTGGTGAGGATCGCGGGCACCCGGTGGTCCGGCCCGGCCGCCGGCGGCAGGTAGAGGTCGGTCACGACCGTGCAGACCCGGCGGTCGTCCGCCGGACCGACGCTCACCTCGATCGCCAGTTCCCGGACCACCGGCTCGGCTGCTGGCGGTGGTGCCGCCGGCTCCGGACCCTCGCCCGGGCCGCCGGGAGGCGCCGCACCGGCCGGGTCCGGGCCGGCGGCGGCCGATGGCGCCAGCGCCGCCGCCGGCTGCTGGCCCGCCGGATCCCGGTTCGCCTCGGTGATCGCGATCTGCCCGGCGACCAGCGCGGCAACGACGGTGGCGGCGGCGAGCGGGTAGCTGCTCCTGGTCAACATCGGCCCTCCTCCCGGTCCGGCGCCGGCGCCAGCGCTGAGCTATTGCCGGGTCGACTCGGCGACCTGCACGGCGGCGTGGGCGTCCAGGTGGCCGGCGCCGACCTCGAAGGCCTGGTAGCCGGGCATCTCGGTGGCGGTCTGCTCGAGGATCGAGATCACCTGCTCCGGCGTGAGGTCCGGGTCCGCCTCGTACATCAGCGCGGCCGCGCCGGCCACGTGCGGGGCGGACATGCTGGTGCCGGACGCGACGATGTAGAGCGGGTTGTCCAGCCGCCGGCCGGGCGCCAGGACCGTGGCGTGGCTGGAGCCGGCGGCGGTGATGTCCACCCCCGGTGCCGACAGTCCGGGCCGGTACAGGCCGGTGTTGTCGCGCAGGGCCTGGTCGCGGTCCCAGTTGCCGTCGATCCGCCCGCGCGAGCTGAACGCCGCGAGCTCGCGCTGCTTGTCGTTGGCGGCCACGCCGATCACCCACGGTGCGAGCGCGTACTGGTTCAGCGAGTCCGGCTCGCCGTCGTTGCCGGCCGAGAAGATCACCGTGATCCCGGCCTCGAACAGCTCCCGGGTCGCGACGTTGACCGGGTCGTTAGGGTCGAAGTCGCTGCCGCCGCCGGTGCCCCAGGAGTTGGTGGAGACCCGGATGTTGTTGGCCTCGCGGTGCTCGAGCATCCAGTCGAAGCTCTTCAGAATGTATCCGGTGAACAGGAACAGCCCGACGTCACTCTTGAAGCTGTAGATCCGCGCGCCGGGCGCCATCCCGGTGTAGGTGCCGTCGCTGGCCTCGCCGAGCCCGGCGGCGATCGAGGACACGTGGGTGCCGTGCCCGTACGTGTCGCCGGTCGGGGCCTCGAACTCCGCCACCAGCTGCGGGTCCTCCAGGTCACCCACGAGCAGGTACGGCTCCACCTTCTCCGGATACGGCAGGTCCGGGTGCAGCCCGTCCACCCCGGTGTCCACCACCCCGATCCCGACGCCGGCACCGGTGTAGCCGGTCTGCAGGCCCTCCCCGGCCCACACCCGGTCGGCTCCGGTCAGCGGGACCGAGGAATCGAGGTGGATCTCCTGCTGCGCGTCGTGCCAGAGGCTGCGGACCGCCGGGTCGCCGGCCAGCTGCTGGACCTGGCTTCCGGACAGCGTCGCGATCGCCACCGGCAGCATGTCCAGCTTGGTGGCGGCGGTGCGGTAGGAGTCGATGCGGTCGACGTCCGCCGCCTCGTGGAACGTGACGATGACGGTCTGCACCTCACCGGCGGAGGCGGTGGCGACCCACTCGGCAAGCTCACCCGAGACGCGGGCGTTCGGTCCCGCGGCCTCCGCGGCGGCGGGCGGGAGCTGCGCCAGTATGGTGGCCGTCACCGCAGCCAGCACCGCGGAATGGATCAGCAAGCGTCGCTTTCTACTGGTCTGCATGGCCGGGAGCGTATCGCCGGTCCGGTTGCCCGTCGAGGCTCCCGGGACCGGGGCGGTCACCGCTCCATGGCGCACCGCCGGCAACGGCTCCGGACCCGGCGCCGGCCAGGTCACAAACCGCGGCAAACTTCGCGAGCGGTCCCACCTGGGGCC
>WHTQ01000082.1 GCA_009377645.1 Micromonosporaceae bacterium
CCGCCCGCCGGCCCAGATCGAGTTGATGTTGACGATGATCTCCGCACCCCGGACCGCGAGCGGCTTGACGTACTCCGGGAACCACGCGTCGTAACAGATCACGATCGCGACCGTCCCGACCCGGGTGGCGAACACCGGCGGGAGGTCGCCCGGAGCGAACCAGCTGCGCTCCAACCCGGGCAGGTGTCGCTTGCGGACGACGCCGATCAGGCCCCCCGGGCCGAACAGCCCGGCGCTGTTGAAGGTCGCGGCGCCGGTGCCCCGCTCCGCGAACCCGACCACCGCGTACGCGCCGCTGTCCCGGGTGGCTCGGGCGATCTCGGCCAGCCGCCGGTCCGTTCCGGGGCGGTGGGTGGTCAGCTCACCGTCGACCGGAAAGCCGCTCAGCGACAGCTCCGGGAACACCACCAGGCGGGCACCGCCACCCGCCCCGTCCCGGATGTGGTCGACGATCAGCCGCAGATTGGCGTCCACACCCGCACCGGCGGCGGGTGCGAACTGGACCGCCACCGCGGACAGCTCCTCGAACATCACGGCCGGGTCGCGACCAGCCTGCGCAGCTCGGCGCCGTCGTGGACGACCCCGCGGGCGATCACCTGCCACGGGGTGGCCAGCAGCGTGAGGTCCTGGCGCGGGTCGCCGTCCAGCACCACCAGGTCGGCGAGCTTACCGGCCTCGACCGCCCCGAGCTCGTCCTGCATGCCAACGAGCCGGGCACCGTTGACGGTGGCCGTCTTGAGGGCTTCGGTGGTCGTCAGGCCCAGCTCCACGTACGCCTGGAGCTCGGTGTGCAGCTGGTCGCAGTGCAGGTCGGTGCCGGCGGCGAGGGTCACGCCCCGCTCGATCGCCAGCCGGACGCTGTCCCACACCTTCTCCAGCGCGATTCCGGCCATGTCCGGGTAGCGGGACCAGCGGGCCTCCGGCCGCGGCGCCCAGCTGATGGCGTTCGGCACGAAGATCACGCCATCGGCGGCCATCCTGGCGATCAGCTCCGGCTGCTCGTGCAGCGGGTTGCCGTGCTCGATGGAGTCGACCACGCCGGCCGCCAGCGCCGGGGCCACCACGTGGCAGTGCCAGGCGTGCAGCGCGAACTTCAGCCCGTGCCGGCGAGCCTCCTGCCCGGCGGTGATGATCTCCTCGGCGGTGAAGTAGTTGTTCCGGTTGGGGTCGCTGAAGTCCCGCCGGTGGCCCTTCAGCTTGATGAAGTCCACCCCCTGCTTCACCAGTTCGGCGACCGCGTCCACAACGCCCGGTACGCCCGCGGCGTCCACGGTCATGCCGGCGGTCTTGACCTGCTCGCCCTCGAACGGGATGGACAGCACCTGGCCGCAGGTGAAGACTCGCGGCCCGGGCAGCACCCCGTTCCGGACCGCCGCCCGGGCCGGCAGGTTGACCGACCAGGCGGCACCCGCGTCTCGCACGGTGGTGATGCCGCGGCTCAGCGACAGCAGCAGGCTGCGCGCGCACTGCAGCAGCTGCTGCTCGGCCGGCGCGCGGTAGACGTCGTAGTACTGGTCCCCGTCCGGGTCGAGCAGGCACCCCTTCAGGCTGAGATGCTCGTGGCTGTTGACCAGCCCCGGCAGGACGAACCGGCCGGCCGCGTCGAGATCGCCGGGGCCGGCCGGTGCCGCGGCGGCGCCGACCGCGGTAATCACGCCGTCGTCGATCTCCACTGTCACCGGACCGGTCGCCGTGTCGGCCGCCAGGTCGAGGACCCGCGCGTTAAGAATCTTCATCACTCTCGTACTCCTTCCGTGGAGCGGATGTCGCCGACCGGGCGGTGCCGCTGCGTGCACGCGCCGGCCAGGGTGGGTTGGGCAGCCAGCAGACTTTGGGTGTACGGGTGCTGTGGCTGGTCGAACACCTGCGCGGCCGGGCCGTACTCGACCATCCGTCCTTCCTGGAGGACGGCGATCCGGTCGGCGACCACCCGGGCGACGTGCAGGTCGTGGGTGATGAACACGTAGGTCAGGTGGAGCTGTCGGCGCAGGTCGGTCAGCAGGTTGATGACTCTGGCCCGGATCGACGCATCGAGCCCAGACGTGATCTCGTCGCACACCAGCACGTCCGGCGCCACCGCCAACGCACGGGCGATGGTGACCCGCTGCCGCTGGCCACCGGACAGCTCGCGCGGGCGGCGATCCGCGTGCTCCGGGCGCAGCCCGACCAGCTCGAGCAGCTCGACCACCCAGCGGCGGGCGTCCGCCCGGTCATCGACCAGCCGGTGGACCAGCAGCGGCTCGCAGATCGCGTCGCCGACCGTCAGCCACGGGGTCAGCGAGCCGGTCGGGTCCTGGAAGACGATCTGCAACCGGCGCCTGGTCCGGGCGAAGTCCCGCCGAAGCAACCCGGCCAGCGGCTGCCCGCGCAGCCGCACGCTGCCCCGGGTGGGCGGCTGCAGCCCGACCACCGCCCGACCCAGCGTGGTCTTGCCGGAACCGGACTCCCCCACCAGCGCGAGCGTCTCGTCCTCGCGCAGGTCGATGGAGATGTCTTCCAGCGCCCGTACCACCGTGCCTCGGCTCGCCGATCCGATCGCCCGGGACCCACCGAAGACCACCGTCAGGTCCTCGACGGACACCACCGGCTGGCTGGTCGTCGTCACCAGACCGCCCTCCTGGTCCGGTCGATGTGGACGCAGGCCGCCACGCCGCCCCGGCTAGGTGCGAGTGGCGGATGCCGCCGGCGGCATTCGTCGGTGGCGTACGGGCAGCGGTCGGCGAACAGGCACCGGGTGACGTCCTGGATCCGGCTGGGCACCGTGCCGGGGATGCCGGTCAGGTACCCTGGGCGGGCCGCCTCCAGCGAACGCGCCGAGGCCGCCAGTGCCTCGGTGTAGGGATGCCCGGGCTCGTCCAGGCAGGTGACGGCGTCGCCCAGCTCCACCACCTCGCCGGCGTACATCACACACAACCGGCCGGCCACGGACGCCGCGACCGGCAGGCTGTGGGTGACCAGCAGCAGCGCCAGCCCCCGGTCGGCCTGCAGCCGGGCGAGCAGGGTGAGGATCGCCCGCTCGGTCGTGACGTCCAGTGCCGTGGTCGGTTCGTCCGCCACCAGCAGGTCCGGACCGCCGGCCAGCGCCATCGCGATGCAGATGCGCTGTTTCATACCGCCGGACAGCTCGTGCGGGTGGGCCATGAACCGGTCCCGGGCCCGCGGGATCTCCAGCTCGTCCATCAGGTCGAGCGCCTGCCGGTAGGCCTGCGCCCGGCTGATCGGCCGGTGCCGGCGCAGCACCTCGGCCAGCTGCCGGCCGACCGGGAACAGCGGGTCCAGGGCGCCGCTCGGGTCCTGGAACACGAAC
Source organism: Micromonosporaceae bacterium (assembly GCA_009377645.1). Taxonomy (GTDB): domain Bacteria; phylum Actinomycetota; class Actinomycetes; order Mycobacteriales; family Micromonosporaceae; genus Natronosporangium. The sequence goes on from WHTQ01000082.1 coordinate 3,308, forward strand.
CCGATCCGCCGGCCCCGGACCTGGCGTAGCTGCCGCGCCGGCGCGGCTGCCAGGTCCATCCCACCGAACTGGATGCTGCCGCCGGTGACCCGCACCGGATGCGGCAGCAGGCCACCCAGCGACAGGCAGGTCAGCGACTTGCCGGACCCGGACTCGCCGACCAGGCCCAGCGACTCACCGCGACCGATCTCGAAGGACACTCCACGCACGAGCGAGGCCCGGGCCGGTCCGTCCCCGATGTCGATCGCGAGGTCGCGCACGGCCAACAGCGGCGCCTCGCCGTTGTTGGCCGGTTGGCCCGGCAGGTGGGTGGTCACGTCATGGCCTCCGTCAGGCCGGCTTCGCGGTGTACAGGCGGCTGTACCGTCCTTCATGGCCGGGCCAGCTGACCTGGTCGGACACTGCCCAGATCGCGTGCACCGCCCACTGGAACAGCACCGGCGCCTCCTCGTGCAGCAGCCGTTGCAGGTCCCCGAGGATCACCTGCCGCCGGTCCGGGTCCAGCGTGACCGCCTGCTCCTGGTAGAGCGTCATGAACTCCGGGTTGTCGAAGTAGGAGAACGGGCTGTCGGAGGTGAAGGAGGACAGACCGGCGCCGACGTCGAAGATCCCCCGCGCCGCGTTGCCGAACTGGAACAACGGTCCGGCCTCGCCGCCGCGTACCACCTGGCCGACCGCCGTCGGGTCGGTCATCGTCTCCAGCGACACCTGGAGGCCGACGGCTTCGAGGTCCCGCTGGATCGCCTGGGCGGCCTCCGCTTGGGCGGTGATCCCCGCGGTCTGGCTGATCATCCGGAGCTCGAACCCGTCGGCGTAGCCGGCCTCGGCCAGCAACCGCTGGGCGGTGGAAGGATCGTACGGCCACGGCGCGACGCTCTCGTCGAACCCGAACTGCGCCGGGTGGGCGATCGAGCCGATCCGGGTGCCGTAGCCGAGCAGCAGGTTGTCGATGATGCTGTCGACGTCGACGGCCTGGTTGATGGCCTGCCGGACCCGCTTGTCGGTCAGTGGCCCGTCCGGGTCGGTACGACCGCGTGAGTCCATGGTGACGTAGGCGAGCAGCAGCTTCGGCTTGGAGACGATCTGGACCGTCTCATTGCTCTCCAGGCTCTGCGCCTGTTGTGGCAGTAGATCCGCGGCGATCTGAACCTCTCCCGAGAGCAGCGCAGACATCTGCGTCTCGGCCGAGTCGATGGTGCGGTAGCTGACCTCCCGGTACGCCGGCGCGGTGCCCCAGTAGGTCTCGTTGCGCTCCAGCAGCACCTCGTAGCCGGCGCTGAAGGTCTTGACCTTGTACGGGCCGGTGCCGACCAGTGCCGTCGCCAGCCGCCCCGGGTCCTCGGTCGTGTACTGCGGCGGCAGGATCGGCCAGACCGACAGGTACTGGGTGAGCAGCGCCTCCGGTTGCGCCAGGTGCCACCGCACGGTGAGCTCGTCCACTACCTGCACCGAGTCCACGTTGGCGAAGATGGTGTTGACGCTCTTGGTCGCCGGGTCCTGGGTGCGGTCCAGTGAGAACTTGACCGCCTCCGCGTTGAACGGCTCTCCATTGGAGAACGTGACGCCCGACTTGAGCTTGAGCTCCAGGGTCAGGTCGTCGACGTAGCTCCACTCCTCGGCCAGCCGTGGCTGCAGCTGCCGGCTGGCCGGGTCGAAGTCCAGCAGCGGCTCACAGACCTCCATGATCACCGAGTGCGGGACGTCGGCCGCGGTCAGGTCCGGATCCAGGGTGGGGATGCCCTGGGCGTGGGCGATGATGAGCAGGTCCGACTGGGACGCTCCCCCGGAGTCGTCGGCGTCGTCGCCGCACGCCTGCAGCAGCGGTAGGGCCCCGGCGGCGAGCGCCCCACCGCCGGCCAGGCGGAGGAAGGTTCGTCGATTGTGCTGAGTCGGTGCTTGATGGGACGAGGTCATGAGGGGTGGTCTCCTTGTCTGGTCGCCGGCGCCGCGGGCGCCGTAGCGGGATCTGGTTCGTCGGTGCTGGCTACCTGCCTGGTGGAGCCGGCCAGCAGGTCCCGGATGCTGTCGCTGAGCAGGTTGACGCACAGCACTGTGATCAGGATCGCGATCCCCGGAAAGGTGGTGAGCCACCACTGGTCGTAGATGTGGGCACGGCCGTCGTCGAGCATGCCGCCCCAGGTCGGGGTGGGCGGTTGGATGCCCAGCCCCAGGAAGCTGAGGAACGCCTCCGCCAGGATCATGTGTCCGATCTGCAGACTGGTGATCACCAGGAAGGTCGGCCACACTCCCGGCAGCACGTGCCGGAACATTACCCGTAGGTGGGACAGGCCAAGCACCCTGGCGTTGGTGACGAAGGTGCGCTCGCGCAGCTCCAGCACCACCGACCGGATCACTCTGGTGTAGATCGGCCAGCCGGTGAGCCCCAGGATCAGCAGCACGTTGCGCAGCCCGGGTCCGGTCACCGCCGCAACCAGCAGGGCGAGCAACAGGAACGGGAACGCCATCATGATGTTCACCACGCCGACGATGGCGGAGTCGACCCGGCCACCGAGGTACCCGGACACCAGGCCCAGCGGCACCCCCACCGCGCTGGCGATCAGGGCGGCGAGGAACCCGACCAGCAGTGAGATCCGGGCACTGTAGATCAGCCGGGAAAGCTCGTCGCGGCCCAGCGCGTCGGTGCCCAACGGGAACCGCCAGCTGCCACCCTCCATCCAGGCCGGTGGCTTCAGCAGGTCGACCAGCTCGCCACCGGTGGGTGAGTGTGGCGCCACCACCGGTGCGAACACCGCGACCAGCACCAGCACCAGCAGCACCCCACCGCTGGTGAGGGCCACCAGCCCGGCCCGGTGGCGAAGGCGCTCCGGCAGGAGCCGGCGACGCCACCCCGGGTCGCGGCCGCCACTAGCACCGGTGCCGAGCTGGTCGGGGGCGGTCACGACGCCGTCCTCCCCAGCCGGACCCGCGGATCTATCACCGCGACCAGCAGGTCGGCCAGGACGTTGGCCAGCACCACCGCCACGACGATCACCAGCACCGCCGCCTGCACCACCGGATAGTCGCGGCTGTAGATCGAGTCGATCAGCAGACTGCCCACTCCGGAGCGACCGAACACGGTCTCGATCACGACCACGCCGCCCAGCAGCGGCCCGGCCTGCAGGCCTAGCAGGGTCACCACCGGTGGCAGGCAGTTCTTCAGCGCATGCCGGTAGATGATCGACCGGTGGCCGAGCCCGGTCGCCTGCTGGAACCGGATGAACTCGGTGTCCAGCACCCCGAGCATGGTGGTGCGGGTCAGCCGGAGGACGTACGGCATGATGCCGGATGCCAGTGCCACGACCGGTAGGACCAGGTGGCTGGCACCGCCCATCCCCGAGGCCGGCAGCACCTGCAGGTGCACCGCGAAGACGATGATCAGAATCAGCCCGACCCAGAACAGTGGGGCGGCCTGCGCCAGCGCGGCCAGCGCGACGACGGACCGGTCGATCAGGCCACCGCGACGGGTGGCGGCCAGCACCCCCAGGCCGACCCCGACCACGGCGCTCACGGCAAGTGCCAGAACGGTCAGCAGCAGGCTGTGGGCGAACTGGTCGCCGACCAGCTGCCCGGCCCGTGTGCCGGTGATGATCGAACGACCGAGGTCGCCGGAGCCGAGCTGCCGCAGGAACAGCAGATACTGCATGGCGATCGGTTGGTCCAGCCCCAGCTGCTCGGTGAGCTGCGCCCGCTGCTGCTCGGTCGCCTCCGGTGACAGCAGGGCGTCCAGCGGGTTCCCGCTCAGCCGCAGCGCCAGGAACGTGATCGTGACGACTCCCCAGAGGACTACGATCAGGTGAACCAGTGAGCGGAGCGTGAACCTCAGCACCGTCCCTCACCTCCTGTCACGCGGTCACGGCTGATAGTGGACGACCTTGCGGGACCAGATGTCGAAACCGAACCCGCTGATGTCGGCCTGGTCGAGCCAGTCGAGCAGCTGCGCCTCGGGGGTCTGGGGGGCCTTCCCGCCGCTCGGCGAGTGGCTGAGGATGCAGTGCACGACATCCAGCCGGACGCCCTTGGCCAGCGCCAGGTGGGCGGCGTAGGTGGCGTGTGGCAGCCGGCGGCCCAGCTCGGTGTAGCCGGCCGTGCCATCGGGGCCGCGGTGGGTCTCGACCAGCTTGCTGACGTCGATTAGCAGCGCGCCCGCGATCAGCACGTCCCGGTCCAGCCGCACGTCGTGGACCGGCTCCCAGGCGTCGGCCAGCGCGAGTGCGCCGGTCAGCACGCCGCGGCAGTGCCGGACCTGTGGATAGTCGATCTTGACGGAGACGGGCACGTCGGTCAGTTTCTGGTAGCTGCTCATCGCCCACAGCTCCTGCCAGATCTCGACCACCTGGCGCTTCAGCTCCGGGTCGCGCAGCCGGCTCAGCTCCGGGAACAGCGCCGGCACGTCGATGGCTTCCTTGTCCACGTCGCCCTCAGCCACGTCGCCCTCCCAGCTCCGCCACCATGGCGGCGAACTCTTCGTCGGCCATCCCTCGCTTATGTACGACCGCGAACTCGTTGACCAGCTCCACGGCCCGCGGTACGGCCGGCTCGGCCAGCTGCAGGTCGAGCTCGGCTAGCTTCATCCGCACTCCGGTCGGCCCGGTCCCGCGCCCGAGCCGGATGGTGCGGCGGTTGCCGACCAGGACCGGGTCGAACGGCTCCATCAGGGTCGGGTCCGCCGCCGTGGCCACCACGTGGATCTCCAGCTTGTTGGCGAACACGTCGGCGCCCACGACCGGCTTCATCGGCGGGATCGGCACGTTCGTGAGCCGCGACACCAACGTGGACAGCCCGTACAGGCGGTCGGACCGGATCGGCAGCCGGACTCCGTACAGGGCCTCCAGGGCGATCACGAGCTCTTCCAGCGGGCAGTTGCCGGCGCGCTCCCCCAACCCGTTGACGGTCACCTCCACCCAGTCGGCGCCGGCCTCCACGCCCGCCAGGGTGTTGGCCATCGCCAGCCCGAAGTCGTTGTGCATGTGCACCCGGACCCCGGCGGTGTCGGACAGGCCGCGCATCCGGGTGACGATCTGGCGCACCACCGAGGGCTTGACCGTGCCGGTGGAGTCGGCCAGCGAGATGACAGTGGCCCCGGCCGCCAGCGCCGCCCGGTACATCTCGAACAGGTAGTCCTGGTCGGCCAGGGTGGAGAACGACGGGCCGAACGCCACGTCGGCGAACCCGGCGCTCACCGCCTGCGCCACCAGCTGCTGCACCCGCTCGATGGCGGTGGACCGGGTGTAGCCCAGCTTCGCCAGGTGGGCATCGGTCGAGCGGAACAGCACCGAGCAGATGTCGGCGCCGGCCGCTCGGGCGGAGTGCAGCGCCTCCGGCGCGTCCGGCTGCCAGCCCACCAGCAGGCTCGCCAGCCGCAGCGACGGGCACTCGGGCCGGATCCGGCGCACCGACTCGTCGTCGCTGCCGGCGTAGCCGACCTGCATGATCGGCACCCCGAGCTCGGCCAGCGCCCGGGCGAAGATGACCTCGTCCTCGGCTGAGAACGCGACCTCGGCCGCCTGCTGCCCCTCCCGGAGGGTGCAGTCGGTGATGGTGATCCCGGGCCGGATCCGCTCCTGCGCCACCACCTCGGGGGCGAGGTTCAACGGGCTGGTGTGGAACAGCTCGGCCCGGGACGGCGCGGTCATGGCGCGCCGCCGGGGCTGCGGGTGGTGGCGGCCAGGAACTGCCCGTCGCCCGGTCGGGCCACCACCGTGCCGTCGCGCAGCACCACCCGACCACGTTGGACAGTCAGGACCGGCCGGCCGAGCACCTGCCGGCCGGCGTAGACGCTGTAGTCGGAGTTCCCGTGCTGGTCCCGGGCATCGACCGTCCAGGACGGGAACGGGTCGTACACCAGCAGGTCGCCATCCAGCCCGGGACCGAGCCGCCCCTTGCGGTGGGCCAGACCGAAGATGTCGGCGGGGTTCTCGCAGAACACCTTCGCGAGCATGGTCAGCCCCATCCCGTACTGGTTGAGGGCGCCGTCGGCCACCAGCGGGAACATCTGCTCCACCCCCGGCAGCCCGAACGGCACGTCGAAGAAGTTGGTCTGTCCGGGCTGCTTGCCCGCCAGGGTCTGGCCGGAGGCGTCGCTGGCCACCACGTCGATCACGCCGTCGCGTACCGCCTGCCACAGGGCCTGACGATCGGCCTCGGTCCGGATCGGCGGGGAGATCTTGGCCGGGCCGCCCAGCCGCCGCTGGTCCTGCTCGGTAAGGAACAGGTAGTGCGGGCAGGTCTCGGCGTACCTGCGCGGGCCCGGCCGGTCCCGGAGCTGGCGGAGCACCTCGACCGACCGGGCCGCGCTGACGTGCACGATGTAGGCGTCGCAACCCGCCACCTCGGCCAGCGACAGCACCCGGTAGACGACCTCCGCCTCCAGCTGCGCCGGGCGCGAGCCGGCGTAGTCCGCGACGCCGACCCGGCCGGCGGCCCGCAGCCGCTGCTCCAGGTGGCCGATCGCGTGGCCGTTCTCGCAGTGCACCATGCACAGGGCACCGAGCCCGGCCAGCTGCTCCATCAGGGCCAGGATCTGGCCATCGTCGAGCATCCGGGCGCCGGGAAACGCCGTGAACGCCTTGAACGAGGCGACCCCCGCAGCTACCAGCTCCGGCACCGCGGCCACCATGTCGTCGCCGGGCGAGACGATCACGTGCGCGGAGAAGTCGAGACAGGAGGTCCGGCGCCCACGGTCGAGGAACTCCTGCACCGTCGCGACCAGACCCTGCGCCGGGTCCCCGCCGTGCCACTGCCGGCCGGCGAAGGGCACCAGGGTGGTCACCCCACCGGCTGCCGCGGCACGGGAAAACGCCTCGATGTCGTCGTGGTAGTAGGGATGGTTATGGGCGTCGATGATCCCCGGCAGCACGTACCGGCCGGTGGCGTCGTAGGCGTCCCGGGCGGCGGCGGGATCGATGCTCGGCGCGACCTCCGCGACCACGCCATCGGTGACCGCGACGTCGGCCCGGCGGATGCCCTGCCCGCTGACCAGCAAGCCGCCGTGCACCACCAGGTCATGCGGCATCGCTACCCCCCAGCGCTTCGGCTTCGATCAAGGTCCACGGGAGCCGCCAGGACTCCGGCAACCGGTCCAGCGGCTGGCCGGGCGGGTAGGGCGAGATCTGCGGCGCCGAGAAGCCGGCTGCCCGCAGCTCGGCCGGCAGGTCCAGCTCGAGCAGCGCCGGCATGAACGGTTCCCCGTTGCGCCGGGCGTGGCCGAGGTGGAAGAACCGGCCGAGCGTGCCGCCGGGGACCAGGTAGAAGTCGAGCACGACCAGCCGTCCGCCGGGGCGCAGCACCCGCCGGGCGGCACGCAGCATCGCCCGCAGCGCCGGCGGCGGCAGCTCGTGGATGAACATGGTGGCCGTGACCAGGTCGACCGACCGGTCCGGGAACGGCCCGAGGTCTTCGCCATTCGCCTGCACGAATCGGAGGGTCAGCGCCTCTGCCAGGGCTCGGTGGTGGGCCAGCCGGAGCACCGGGGCGCTCAGGTCGCAGCCGGTCACGGTGGCCTCCGGCAGGGCCCGGGCGAGGGCCCGGACCGTCGGCCCGAACCCGCAGCCCACGTCGAGGATCCGCCGACCCGGCGTGACCGTGGCCAGGTAGCGGGCGAGGCTGTCGTGGACGTCCGTGCTCTCGTTCTGCATCATTGTGGCGGTGCCGGCCGCCCACTCGTAGACCACGCCGTCCCAGCTGCGCGAGTGGATCCCACCGGGCACTAGATGGAAGTCGGTGTCCCGGTAGTAGTCCGGCAACCGCATCGCCGGGTCGAGCACCAGCCGTTCCGGGTGGCGCCCCTCGCTGGCGGCCAGCATCGCCTCGATCACCTGCCGCTGGCGTTCGGCGGCCGGCATCAGCCCGCCGGGGCCGGTGTACTTGAAGGTCTGGAGGTGCTGCTCCAGCCAACCGAATGCCTGGTAGGCAGGCATCCTGGCCAAGGCACGTTCCAGCTCGTCGGGCCCGCTGACCGGACCGACCCGGCGCGCCCCGGCCACCACCCGCCGGTAGAGCGGGCCGGCCCAGTACCGGCGGGTGGCGAGCACCAGCTCACGCTGCACGTCCTCGCGGAGGTCCAGGGAGGGCGCCGGGGCCGCGGGAGGGCTCACGGTCACCCTCCGAACGGGTCCAGCCACGCAGCGACGACCTGGTCAGCGCGATCGCGCACCCAGTCCCGCTCGGCCGGGCGGAGCGGCACCTCGCCGCCCGCCGGGCGCGAGTCGCGGCCGCGCACCGCCTCCTCGATGCGGTGCTGCCGGACCGAGAGCAGCAACAGCTCGGTGGTGAGCGAGAGCGCCGAGCCCATCAGGGCGTCGACGCTTCGATCCGCGAAGAACCGCTCGCTCTCAGCCGAGCGTTGTCCCTCTGATTGAAACGTCATTCCGAGTTCCTAGCACGTGATCATGCCCACGGTCAACGGTACGAGGGTGAGGCTTGACCGGTCAGCCCCCGGATGGCATCCGACTGGTCCGCGTAGCAGAGCACTGATCATGTTCTTGAGCTGGGAATATAGGCGCCACGGCAGCACGGGGGTTTGGCTCCTCACCCCAGGGCAGGGTCGCTCGCACGGTCCACTCGGCGCCGGCTGGCACAGACTAAGATCTTTTGTAATGCATGTAATATCGTGTACGATCAGGTCTCATGCATGCGGCCTCCGAGAACCCTGCGGGGTTACCGCTGCGTGACATCACGGTCGTCGCGATCGAGCAGGCGGTGGCGGTGCCGTTCGCCACCCGCCAGCTCGCGGATCTGGGCGCCCGCGTGATCAAGATCGAGCGGCCGGACGGCGGTGACTTCGCGCGCGGCTACGACCACGCGGCCGGCGGGCAGTCCAGCTACTTTGTCTGGCTCAACCGCGGCAAGCAGTCCCTGACCCTGGACCTGAAGGACGCCGCGGGAGTCGACATCGTGCACCGGCTGCTCGCCCGAGCCGACGTGTTCGTCCAGAATCTCGCTCCCGGTGCCGCCCGCCGGCTCGGGCTCGACGCCGCCACCGTGGTCGCGCGGCATCGGCAGCTGGTCGCCGGGGATCTCAGTGGCTACGGCACCGGTGGACCGTTCGCCGGACGCAAGGCGTACGACCTGCTGATCCAGTGCGAGGCTGGTCTGGTCTCGCTGACCGGTCCGCCGGAGGCGCCCGCCCGCAGTGGTGTTTCGGTGGCCGACATCGCCGGCGGGATGTACCTGCTCACCGGGGTGCTGGCGGCCCTTCGGGACCGGGAGCGCAGCGGCCGCGGCCGGTCGTTCGAAGTGTCCCTGCTGGACAGTCTCGGGGAGTGGATGGGGCAGCCGGCGCATCACACCGAGGGGACCGGCGAACCGCCACCGCGCACCGGCCTGGCGCACCCGACCATAGCGCCGTACGGCCCCTACCCCACCAGCGACGGCACGGTGGTCATCGCAGTGCAGAACGACCGCGAGTGGCGGCGGCTCTGTGCCGACCTCCTGCACGACCCGACCGTGGCCGACCGCTCCGGCCTGCGCACCAACGCGCAGCGGGTCGCCAACCGCGACCAGCTGGACCAGCTCATCCGCGCCGCCAGCAGCCGGCTCGACAGCGACCAGCTGATCGCCGTGCTGGACGCCGCGGCGATCGCCAACGCACGGGTCAACAGCGTCGCCGACCTCCTCCACCATCCACAGCTGGTCGCCCGGGAACGCTGGTCCGTTGTGGACACCCCGACCGGGACGGCGCGGGCGCTGGCCCCGCCGGTCATCTACCACCACAGCGCACAGCCACCGATGGCCGCCGTGCCGGGGCTGGGCGAGCACACCAGCGCCCTGCTCACCGAGCTGGGACTCGACCCGGCGGAGATCGCCGGCCTGCACCAGCGGGGTGTGGCGTGACCGGCCGAGGGTACGCCGGTGGATCAGCACCCGAACACTGAGGAGAAAGGATCAGGATGCCACCATCCAGCGACGACGAGGCACAGATCGTTCGCCTGATCGCCGAGTTCGTGGACGAGCAGGTACGCCCCGCCGTGCGCGAGCTCGAGCAGAGCGACACCTATCCCGAGCGCCTGATCGAGCAGATGAAGTCGATGGGGGTCTTCGGGCTTACCGTGCCGGCCCCGTACGGCTCCAGCCACGTCTCCACCCGCTGTTTCGCGCTGGTCACCGAAGAGCTGGCCCGTGGCTGGATGAGCCTGGCCGGGGCGTTCGGAGGGCACGCGGTGGTCGCCTACCTGATCGCCCGGTTCGGCACCCCCGACCAGCAACAGGAGTACCTACCACGGCTCGCTACCGGTGAGCTGCGCGCCACCATGGCGTTGACCGAGCCGGACGGGGGATCCGACCTGCAGGCGATCCGGACGGTCGCCCGGCGGGACCGGGACGGCTGGATCGTCAACGGCACGAAGACCTGGATCAGCAACGCCCGGCACTCGGAGCTGATCGCGGTGCTCGGCAAGACCGATCCGGACGCCCGCCCGGCCCACCTCGGAGTCTCGATCCTGCTGGTCGAGCAGTCACACGGGGTCCAGGTCTCCCGCGACCTGTCCAAGCTGGGCTACAAGGGAGTCGAGAGCTGTGAGCTGTCCTTCCAGGACGTCCGGGTTCCGGGCTCGGCGGTGCTGGGCAAGGAGCTCGGCCGGGGTTTCGCCCAGATGATGAGCGGGCTCGAGCTGGGCCGGATTCAGGTAGCGGCACGGGCGATCGGGGTGGCGCGGGCGGCGTTCGACGACTCACTGCGCTACTCCCAGCTGCGGGAGGCGTTCGGTAAGCCGATCTGGAAGCATCAGTCGGTGGGCAACTATCTGGCCGAGTCCGCGACTAAGATCACCGCCGCCCGGTTGCTCAACCGCCACGCCGCCGAGTGCCTCGACAGTGGTCGCCGGGCCGACCTGGAGGCCGGTATGGCGAAGCTGTACGCCTCCGAGATGGCGCTGGAGACGGCGATCCAGGCGATGCGCGTACACGGTGGGTATGGTTACTCCACGGAGCTTGACGTGGAACGCTACTATCGCGACGCGCCCTTGATGATCATTGGTGAAGGCACCAACGAGATCCAGCGGAACGTGATCGCGCGCCAGCTGATCGAGCGCGGGGGGCTTAGCTGGTGAGTTCGCTGTTGTCGGAAGGACCGCCCGTGCAGACCGATCTCGACCCCGGTGTGGCCGGACCGGCCGGCGCAGCCCAGGCGACCGGCGGGCCACCCCAGCCGGCGGACCGGCGGCGCCCGCGTCCGCAGCTCAGTGACGAGGCCGCGGCCTACGTGCGCGAGCTGATCATGACCGGACAGCTGCAGCCGGGCGAGTTCATCCGGATCGACCAGGTGGCCCGGGACCTGTCCGTCAGCATCACCCCGGCGCGAGAGGGCCTGCTGGCGCTGCGCGGGGAAGGGTTCGTCCAACTCGAGCCCAGGCGGGGGTTCGTCGTCGCCCCGCTGTCCACCCAGGATATCCGGGACATGTTCCAGGCCCAGTCCCTGCTGGCGGGCGAGCTCGCGGAACGGGCCGCGGCCCGGATCGACCAGGCGGGGATCGTCCAGCTCGGTGAGCTGCAGTCCGGCCTGACCACCGCCGCGGCCAACGGCGAGCTGGCCAGGATGGAAGCCCTCAACCACGCCTTCCACCGGCTAATCAACCGGTCGGCCGATGCGCCCAAGATCGCATGGTTGCTGTCGGTCGGCTCACGGTACGTCCCCCGCCGCTTCTACGCCGCGATCAGCGGCTGGCCGGATGCGTCCATCCGCGACCACTCGGCGATCATGGCGGCACTGGCCGACCGGGACCCGGACGCTGCCCGCAGCAGCATGGTCCGGCACGTCCAGCACGCCGGTGAGCTGCTCGCCACCCATCTCGAGCAGCTGGCGGCCGGGCCCGTTCCGGGTTGACCGGGCCGCCGGTGGCACCGTGCTCCGGGTGTCAGGTCGACCCGGCGGGCGTCAGGTCGACCGCGGTGCGAACAGCTCGAACAGGCGGCTGCGTTCGGCCGGCGGCAGGGTGCGGAACCGGTATCCTTCCTCCGCCGCCGGCACCACCCCGAGCCGCCGCAGGGCGACCAGATGTTCGGCGCTGCGGATCAGCAGCCCGTCCGGGTCGAGCACCGGCACCCCGGCGATCTCACGGATGCCGTGGGCGAACAGGATCTCGTTCGGCAGGGCCTCCCCCGGCACGATGATCCGGGCGCCCCGGCGCACCATCTCCTCGCACCGGCGTTCGAACTGGGCCAGGAACTGCTCGGGCCGGCCGGACAGCGCCTCCTCCACGACCGCCGCGCCGGCCTCCAGGTACTCGAAACCGGCCAGCCACTTGCCGAGGCCGTACCGGTCGATGTTCTCGGTCAGCGGCTCCGCCAGCTCCGGGATGAACCCGACCACCCCGAACCGGAGCCCGATCGACGCGCACGTGAAGAAGCTCGTCTCCCCGTAGCCGAGCACCGGGATCCCGGCCAGCGCCCGCGCCTCCGGCAGGCCCGGGTCCTGGCTCGTGCCGATGATGAAGGCATCACAGCCTTCCTGCTCCGCGACCACCGCCTGCGCGGCGAAGTGCCAGGAGAACATCGCCTCCGCGGCCCCGTACCGCACGAACCGCTCGGGCAGCGACGACTGGTAGGTCGCGGCCGGGAGGCTCGCGACCTGCACCTCGGTGCCGGCCGAGGCGACCTGGTCGACGTGCCGCGCGTAGGCCTCGTCCAGCAGCGGCATGCGGCCCTGGACGGTGTGCTTCTGGAACCGGATCCGGACGTCGCTCATCGTTCCTCCTCGGTGGACTGTGACCGTTCGACGAGACCGCGGATCGGGCGGGCCGGATCGGGCTCGGGCATCAGCGAGTCCAGCAGCCGGGCCACATAGGCCTGTCGCTCCGCCTCGATCGGGCGCTCCGCGCCGGTCAGCTCCGCGACCGCCACCCGCAACGCCCACACCTCGGCGGCGAGGGTCATGACGGCGCTGAGCACCCGATCGGTGCTCGTACCGTCCAGGAAGCTGAGCGGGAGCAGATCCGGTAGCTGCCCCGGGTCGCCGAACCGGTGCGGTGTCATGCTGCCTCCTTGTCGTGGCGGTCCGGCCCGCCGGCCCGCTCGGCCGCCAGCACCGCCCAGGGGAAGTGCCACTCGTCCCGGTGCGGGAAGCCCTCCGGCCGCGGCCCGTCCCCCCGCTCGTCGAACGGGGTCCAGCGCGCGCCGGTCAGCCCGGCGCGCTCCAGCATCCCGACGACGTCGAGCTCCATCAGCTGCGGCAGGAACGGCTCGTTGTTGCGGATCGCGTGGTCCACTATGACAGCATCCCGGAACGCGTCCCCGGTCCGCGCGAACTCGAGGAACCGGATCTGCCCGCCTGGCTTCAGCAGCCGCGCCGACTCGTGCAGGGTCCGCTCCAGGACCGGCGCCGGCAGCTCGTGCAGCAGCATCGTCCCGGTGACCACGTCGCACGAGTGGCTCGGCAGGGCCACGTCGCTGGCGTCGCCCGGAAGATAGGCGATCCCGACTCCCCGCTGCCGGGCACGATGGCGGGCGAGCCGGAGGACCGGGCGGGACAGATCGATCCCGATCACCTCAGCGGTCGGGTAGCGCTCGGCGAACGGGACAGTGCTCTTCCCGAAGCCGCAGCCGAGGTCGACGATCCGGGCACCATCCGGGAGGTCGGTGAAGCACCGGGCGGTGAACAGGCGGTGCAGCTCGTGGGACGAGTTCGCGCCCAGGTGGAGGATCCGGGCTCCCAGCTCGTAGACGACGGCTGCCTGGTCGCCCCACCAGAGCCCCCCGGGCTGGCAGTGGATGTCGATGCTGGTGTACCAGCTCGGCAGGTCGGCGGGGGGCTCGGCCCCCGGGCCAGGCTCCTCCCGACCCGGCGGGTCGTCGATCGCGGCGACCGCATCCGGGTGCCGCTGCGCCATCTCCAGGAGCTGCCGCCACTTCAGCTTCTGCATCTCGCGCTCCAGCCAGGCGAACCACGGGTACGTGGCCAGCGTGCGCAGATGCGCAAGTGCTCCGGTCACGGAGCCGGCCGCCGGAGCCGGCACGGTCGCGTCGAACTCGCGTCGCAATGCCGGATAGACCTGCGTCGCCCAGGCTCGCCGCACCTCCTCCACGAAGCCGAGCCGGGCCCGTTCCAGCTCCGTCAGGCTCTCGTACAGCTCGTTGGTCGGTGGACTGGTCACTCGCGCTCCTCCCTGCCTGGCGTCGTTCCGAACCCGAGATCGGGCACGGGTGTCCCCGGCGCCAGGCCCGACAGCCTGACCTCACCGGGCCCGGCGAACCTCCCCGGCGGCACCCGCCCAATCCCGAGAACCTCGTCGATCTCGACCAGGCAGCCGCCGGCCAGGCTGAGCGAGCTGAGGCGGTAGTCGGTACCGACCGGGTCGCCTCGCACCAGCGCCACCGTGGCCAGCCCGGTGCGGCGGTCGGAGATCTGCGTGCCGCCGAGGGCGGCGAGCAGCTCCCCGCGAACCTGGTCGAGGTCGGGGACCGCGAGGATCACCGAGTAGACCCGCCCCACCAGCGACTCCGGCCGGTCCGGCAGCACGTGCCGCCGGGGAGCCGGCAGGATCCGGGTCAGGTAGAGGATCTCACCGTCGGGCCCGCGGACATGGACCACCCGCAGCTGCCGGGTCCGGCCGGCCGGGCGGGGACCGCCCACCAGCTCGACGTCCGCGACCGCACCGGCCCGCGCGGCAACCTCGTCGGCGTCCCGGATAACGATCTCCAGGGCGGCGCAGCCCCGGACCTGCCAGGGTCTGGTGGGCTGGGCGGTCGAGCGCTCGACCAGGTGGATCGCCCCGATGTCTGCGTGCGGCGGGCGCAGCATCACGCAGGCCGGTTCGCGGCAGCCGGCGTGCTCGGCCCGCCGGTAGCCGAGCAGCGCCTGGTAGGCGGCGGCCGACCGGGTCAGGTCCCGGCAGATGCTGGTGACGAACGCGATCGGCCCAGCCGCCCCCGACCCGGCCGGCCGCTGCCCGGGCGTCACAGTGGTCTCCAGCACGCCACTCGATGGCCGTCGCCGACCAGCTGGGGTCGCTCGCCGCACTTGTCGGCGGCCCGCGGGCAGCGCGCGGCGAACGAGCAGCCCGCGCTCACGTCGGTCACGTCCGGCGGCTGACCGGGAATCCCCGCGACCTCCAGCCGGTCCGTCCCCACCCGGGGCAGCGCCCGCAGCAGCCCCTGCGTGTACGGGTGGCGGGGGGCCTCGACCACCCGCTCGGTCGGTCCCTCCTCGACCACCCGGCCCGCGTACATAACATAGACCCGGTCGCACAGCTCGGCGACCACGCCGAGGTCATGCGTGATCAGCAGCAGGGTCCGGCCATCCCGGCCCTGCACCCGGAGCAGCTCCAGGATCTGTCGCTGGATGGTCGAGTCCAGGGCGGTGGTCGGTTCGTCGGCGACCAGCACCGGCGCGTCGATGGCCAGCGCGAAGCCGATCAGCACCCGCTGGCGCATCCCGCCGCTGAGCTGGTGCGGGTAGCAGGCCAGCACCGCGTCCGGATCGGGCAGCCCCAGGTCGGCGAGGGTGGCCCGCATGACGTCCTGGTACGCGCGACCACCGGCCCCGCCCCGGTGCCGTGCCAACACTTCCCGGAACAGCGAACCGACCGTCCGCACCGGGTTGAACGCGCTGAGCGGATCCTGCGGCACCAGGGTCGCGTACGAGGCGAGCGTGCGCCGCGGGAGGGTCGGCGACAGCTCCCGGCCGGCGATCTCGACCGTGCCCGCCCGGCGGACCAGCGGGTCCGGCAGCAGGGACAGGATCGCCATGCCAGTCAACGACTTGCCGGCGCCGGACTCACCGACAATGGCGATGCTCTCACCAGATCGGGCCCGCAGGTCCACCCCACGGACCGGCGCCGGCCCGTCCGGACGACGAGCTCCGACCACCAGGTTGGACACCCGAAGCGCCAGGTCCGGCTCAGACATCGCCGACCTCCCCCGGCTCCGGCCATCGGGTCGAGGCGGCAACCGGGAAGTGACAGGCCACCCGGCGGCCCTGGCCAGCCGGAGCCAGCGCCGGTCGCTCCACGATGCAGCGCTGTTCCACGAACGGACAGCGACTGCTGAACGGGCAGCCGGATGGTCGCGACCGCGGCGAGGGCGGGTCGCCCGCCAGCACCGTCAGCGGGTGCCGGCCCCGCTGCAGCTGCGGGATGGCTCCCCGCAGTGCGAACGTGTACGGATGCCGCGGGTCCCTTATGACCTCCCGCACCGGCCCGGCTTCCATGACCAGGCCGGAGTAGAGCACGACGATCTGGTCGGCCATCGCGTTGACCAGGCCGAGATCGTGACTGACCAGCAGATAGCCGATCCCCCGCTCGGCCTGCTTGCCGGCCAGCAGGTGCACGATCTGCGCCTGGATGGAGACGTCGAGCGCCGAGGTCGGTTCGTCGGCCAGCACGATCTCCGGATCCATCAGCAGCAGCCGGGCGATCGCCAGCCGCTGTCGCTGGCCTCCCGAGAGCTGGCCCGGGCGCATCGGCAGCGCGGACCGGGGCAGCCCCACGTCCTGGAGCGCCTCGTCGATCCGCGGGCGGGCGCGGCGAGCACTCCGGGCCACTCCCCGGGCGTGCAGCGGCTCCCACAGGATCCGCTCGACCGACATCCGGGGGTCCAGGCTCGGGTACGGGTTCTGGAACAGCATCTGGATCCGGCGGTCCCGCCGGGGGCGGCGGTGCGCCGGGTCCCACAGTGGCCGGCCGGCGAACTCCATTGTGCCCGCGGCCGGTGGCACCAGGCCGACGATCGCCTTCGCGACCGTGGTCTTGCCCGAACCGGACTCGCCGACCAGCGCGACCGTCTCACCGGAGGACACGGACAGGTCGACGTCGACGACCGCGGTGAACTGGTCGGCGCCCGTACCGTAGCTGACCGACAGACCCTCGACCCGCAGGCCGCCGGTCGATCGCCGGGGAGCGGGTGCGGTGCCGACCTGGGCCATCAGTCGATCCGCCCGGTGAGGGTCTGGCGCTCCGCCATCAGCTCGGCATTCGCGGCCGCCGCCGGTGCCAGCCGCGCCGGACGCTGGACCCGTACCGGAGCCACCGGGCTGAACCGCTGCTCCGGGAGGCTCGCCAGCGCCGCCGGCTCCGCCACCCGGCGGACCAGCACCAGCGCCCCCGGCGAGCCGGTCCGGAAGCCACCGTGCCAGGTTCCGCGCGGGCGCCAGGCGTAGCCGCCGGCCGTCATGGCGCCGGCCGGGCCGAGCCGCTCACCGTCCAGGATGAACACCTCCTCGTCCCAGTCGTGCCGGTGGGTGGCCACCGGCGCGTCCCCCACCGCCAGGCTGCGCAGCCCGATCGCGCCGGCCGGGTTGCCGGCCGGCGTGAGCTCCAGCTCGCGCCAGCTGCTGCCGGAGGACGGGTCGGTCGCGAGCGCCCACTCCACCTCCAGGGTGTCCACCGGGTCGGCCAGCCGGAGCCGGCCGCCGGAGTCCCCGGCCGGCTGCTGGAAGGTCAGCAGGCGGGCTCCGGCGGGCGCCGACCACGCCGCTGAGCTGTCGCCCCAGACCTGCCCGAACCCGAGGTGCCCGTGGACCTGCCCGGCGACCTCGATGGCGCCACCCAGCACGACGAAGCTGGTCAGGGTTCCGGGCTGCCCGGGGCGCTGGAAGCCGGGTGGACAGTCCACGACCGCGGTGGTGGCGCCGGACGGGTCGGAACGCAGCAGCTTGGTCCGCCCGGCCCGGTCGGCCGCGGATCCGTCCGCGGCGCCGGTCCACGGCAGATCCTGGACCTGGACCCAGTCGATCGGCACGCCGGTCACTGCGCACCTCCGGCCGGAACCGACCAGGTGGCGGCGGCCCACTGGCCACCGCTGGCCACGTGCAGGACATCGGCCTCGCTGTACGGGGCCTCGCCGGCCGGGCCGATGAAGCGGGCTGCCGCCTGCGCCATGGCGTCCGGCAGGACTGGCTGGTAGCGGGGGTGCCAGTCGACCGGGATGACGCGCGACCTGTCGTACTCCGTGGACAGTGGACCACCGACCGACCGGACCAGGCCGATCTTGCCGGACTGCGGGGTGCAGAAGGGACCGTGCCAGATGTCGGGTGGCCGCCAGAAGTACGCGCCCGGACCCATCGGCCCGAGTGGGCTCATCGACCAACCCTCCACGATGAACGTCTCCTCCACGACCGGATGCCGCTCCGGAAACCGTCCCTTCCGGACCGGCGGCCCCGCCAGCAGCCAGGTCGCCTCACCGGTGTCCGGGTCCTCCTTGAGGTCGAACCGCTTCGCGCCCGGCGCCATGTCCGGCTTATGGAGCCGCCGCCACGGCTCGACCTGGGCGTCGCGCTTCGTGACCAGCTTGCGCGGATCGAACGGGCGCTGCCGGTTGTAGTCTGTGGTGGCCTGCGGGGCGCGGTCGAAGAAGGTCAGCACCACCGCACCGGCCGGCGCGGACATGGTCTCGCGCAGATACCCGGCGGGGAACCGGCCGTACGAGAGATATTCGTAGTCCACACCGTTGACCTGGAGCCCGCCTTCCAGCAGCAGGAACTCCTCGTCACACGTCAGCCGCTCGTGCGGCGTCCCCTGCCAGCCCGGCGGGTAGGCGATGACGGCGGTGGCCGCGCCGGTGTCATCGTCCTCGCTCAGCACCTTGGCGACCGCACCGGCCCGGACATCGAACCGGGACGCGTCCCAGTCCAGCCACTGGGTTTGTACGAACTCGACCTGCGGTCTCGGCATGGCGCTGACTCCTTCGGTAGGCGGCTAGCTGCGGTCGGTCTCGTGCAGATCGGCGTGCGTGCGTTTCGCCAGCTGGTCGCCGACGAGGTTCGCGATGACCACGCTCCAGACGATCGCGACCGCCGGTCCGAGCAGCGTCCACGGCGCCACCCGCAGGTAGTTGCGGGCGTCGGACAGCATGCTCCCCCACTCCGGGACGCCGATCGGTGGCCCCAGACCGAGAAACGACAGCGCGGCCGCGGCGATCAGCAGGTCGGCGAACTGGAACGCGCACACGACGGCGATCACGCTGGCGAGGTTCGGAAGCACATGCCGGAGCATGAGC
>WHTQ01000023.1 GCA_009377645.1 Micromonosporaceae bacterium
AGTACTCCGAACCCTGGCAACGCCGAGCCCTGACCGCAGGATGGCGACCACCGGCCACCCTCTGATAGGCTCAACATCGCAGCGGCCACAATGGCCGGACTCAGGAACCGGGGTGTGCACCAAACCCGGGATGGCTCATCTCGGACCTGGCCCGTGATGAGAAAGTCGTCCTGGAGGAACAGTTCCGGGCGGCCGACAGCGAGATCCGCGTACTCGTGTCCACCACGACCCTGGCGCAAGGGGTCAACCTACCGGCGGAGACTGCCATCATCGTCGAGTTGGATCATCCAGGCGAGGCGAGGACGACGACGCCGTACACCGTGGCCGAGTACAAGAACATCGCCGGGCGTGCGGGACGGCTCGGACTGACCTCAACCGGGCGCTCGATCCTGATCGTTGGCGGCGACGTCGACGCGCAGCGCCGGTGGGCCCGCTACGTCGCGGGATCGCCGGAGGATCTCCGCTCGCAACTGCTGGATGTCAAGCAGGACCTCTACACGCTCGTGCTGCGGGTGGTAGCGGTTGCGTCGCGCCGCGAAGGCGATGAGCTTTTGACAGAGGACGACGTGCTGGGGTTCCTGGCCAGCAGTTACGCTGCCCATCAGCGCAGGCTGGCCGGCGCGGAGGACCCCTTCCCACCGGCTAGAGTGTCGGCGACGCTTGCTGAGCTGGTCTCCGCTGACCTGTTGGCTTCTGGGCCGTCCGGACTGACCCTGACGGAGCTTGGTACGTATGTGGCGCAGAGTGGGTTGCGTGTCTCTTCGGCTGTCCGCGTCGCGCGCGCCCTGCGGATGGTGCATCCATCGCAGCTGAACCGGGCAACGCTCATTGCTGCGGCACAGCTCACCAAGGAGCTGGCCGAGGTGCGGGTCCAGGTAAACGGTAGGGGCTGGCAGCGCGAGCAGCAGACGTTCTTCGGGGAACTGCGCCGCCATGGGATAGCTGAGCCGGTGCTCGCCGCTTTGCCAGCCGCCGACGGCCGGTCGGTGGGTATCTCCCGGGCCAAGCGCGCCGTGGCGTGCTTGCTGTGGATGGGCGGCGTCCCGATCGGCCAGATCGAGGCTCTGCTTATGCGGCACGTGCCTGGCAACGACGCGGCCGGTCCGGCGCGCGCCGCCGCCGACCGTACACAGAGCCTCATCAGCACCACTATCGAGATCGCCCGTTGTCTGCATCCAGCCGCCCAGCTTGATGAGCTGGCTCAGCTGCTTCCCGTCCAGCTCGAATTCGGCATCCCCGTCGATCTCGTCCCGCTCGCGCTGCATGCGAACGGCGGCCTGGACCGGCCAGACTTCTTGCGGCTGCATAGCCGTGGCCTGGCCGATCCGGCGGCGATCCTGGACGCCGACGATGAGACCCTGCTCGCTTGCGTGGGCGGCAGCACCAGCCGAATGATCCAGCTGCGACGCGCAGCGAAAGCGGCTCATGACGACGTGGGCCTCGTCGACTTCTCCGACGTCCTGCCTGCGGCAGTTGACTGATGGCGACAAGCCCCTCCGCCAATCCGAGGCAGCAATGAGCAGTGACTGGTGACCACCACATCCGAAGGCAACGCAGATCACTGGCCGACGTTCACGCTTGGGCCAACCGAATACGAGCAAGCCGTAGCGGACATCGCGAAGTCGGTAGGCCAGGAAATCACCGACTGGCGCGTGCAACACCTCGACCCGGTTGAAGGGCTGGACGGCACCTACATCATCGACGTGACCGTGCGATTCCAGCTCGCCGGGATGGACTTCCTCGTCCTGTTCGAATGCAAGCGCCACGCATCACCCGTCAAGCGCGAACACGTCCAGGTGCTCCACGCGAAGATCCAGTCTACCGGGGCGCAGAAAGGCGTCGTCGTGGCGGCGTCCGGGTTTCAGAGCGGAGCGCTGGAGTACGCGCGCGCCCATGGCGTTGCCTGCGTACGGCTGATCGATGACGCGTGGACCTACCTATCGCGAGCAACGTCCGCCCAGCGTTGGACCCCAAGCCCGACCGGGATTTACGCGGGATACGTGATTACTGCGGACGAAGACGACTACTCGTTCGCCTTGCTGACCGGTAGCCCGGACAACGTCCGCGAGATGCTGCTGGACGGGGGATCGTCCACGTAGGCATGCCTTTGCCGTCGTTCAGGCTGCGGACGGGGTCTCCAGAGCTGGCGGGACGACGGGGTCTCGCATCGGGGACCGCCTGGCCGTGCCTGCCAATGCGGCAGGTCGACAGCGGCGCGTTCAGCGTTTCCGGATCGGTGGCGCCGGGCTACGACATCCAGAGGGACTGGGGCGGGTCGTCCTTGTTCCGGGCGGCCCGGGCCCGCCGGCAGCTCGCCGAGACGGTGGCCGCCGGCAAGACCACGCTCGACGACCTGGTGACCGTTTTCCGCGACCACGCCGGCTATCCGCACGCGATCTGCCGGCATCTGAACGAGCGGCTGCCAGTGTTCGAGCGCTTCGAGACGGTCTGCTCGGTGCTGCTCGACCTGGACGCGCGGCGGTTCGGCATCGCCGAGGGCCCGCCCTGCCAGCACACCTACACCTGGCTGGAGCTCGACCCGAGCTAGCACACTCTAAAGTAGAGCTAGTAGTCTACCAGCCTTTCCGCAGGCCGGGGCTGCGGGTGGCGGCCGCGCCACCGGGCGCGGCGGTTTGGTACCCTTGAACCATGACATGCCCGAAGTGCCAAGGTCAGATGCGGCAGTACGAGCGCAGCGGCATGACGGTCGACCAGTGCACCGAGTGCCGCGGCATCTTCCTCGACCGCGGCGAGCTGGAGCGCCTGACGGACGCCGAGACCGCGTACCATGCCGCGCCGCCGGCCCGCCGGTCCGGGAATACCAGAGCCGGCCGGGCCCCGGCTACCGCGACTACGACTCCGATGAGTACCCGAAGCACGGGCAACATGGCCACGGCAAACCCCGGAAGCGGCGTGGCTTCCTCGGCGAGCTGTTCGAATAGCGGCTAGTCCTCATCGGCCTTGCCCGACCTCAGGCCGGCGGCGATCAGGTCCATCACCGACGAGTCCTGCAGCGTGGTGACGTCGCCGAGCTGCCGTTCTCCGCGACGTCGCGCAGCAGCCGGCGCATGATCTTGCCGGACCGGGTCTTCGGCAGCTCCGGCACCGGCAGGATCTGGCGGGCTTGGCGATCGGGCCGAGTCCCGAGCCTCCAGGACCATGTCTGCGTCAACGATGGTAGCCGTTGCGGGCCTGTTGGCTCAACGCCGATTCCCGGGCCCCCTCGCTCAGTGGCCGGCAAGTGGCGTTGAGAGGTTCGAAGCCAGGACGAGCTCGCCGGGCGGCGTGGGCCGGTGTGGCCGGTGTGGACACGCTACGGCCCGAGATCCAGGACACCACGTGCGGGCCCTCGTTGAACTCGTCGTTGACCCGGTACAGGTCGATGGCGAGCTGGTCGTCGTCCGGCGGCTCTGAGGGTACGGCGTCGCGGTCGGCGATGAGCTCCCACAGGCTGGTCCGGATGTGGTCGGCCATCGCCCGCACCGCGCCCGGGAGGGTACGGTGCACGCCGACGATCGGCTGGTCCTGCCCGCGGCCTTGCAGGATGATGTGGACTTGGTCGGCCCGCTGGATGCGGGCCGGCTCGGTCGGTTCGGCTTGTGCGTCGGCGAGGGCCTGTAGGGCCTGGTCGAGTTCGTGGCGCATCCGTTCCAGGTCGGTGTGCAGCAGCCTCGGGTGGTTCTTGTTGTTGCCGGCCAGCAGGTTCTCGGCGTCGCGGTACACGGCGTACAACCGCGGGTACACCGACACCTCGGGGTCCAAGGCCGGGCGGGCGCGGCCGGTGCCGGGTCCGCGCCGGTCAGGTTGTGGCCATGCCAGGTTCATCCCTTCTGCTCGACGGGCTGTCCGCCGGCCTGGTCCATGGGACAAGCTGCGGCGCCGACCGGGATGGCGTGATCCCTCCGACGGGATAGCTCAACCTGTCTGCGTGGGGCAAGTCGTGACACACCGCCGCCGGGCAACGAATGGTCGGCGGTGTAGTGGAAGCCCGTCTGCGTGCCACCCGGGGTGACATCGGGGCACTCTGCGGCCTTCGTGGACGTTGACGGCCTTCTGATGTCAAGGGCGGGTGAAATCTGGCTCTGGCACAAGTTTCGTGATTGCCTCTGGTCGATCTCTATGGTGAGGCGAGGATCCGCTTGCGCAGGAGGTCGAGCTTCGCGCGGCCGTACATCTGCCGTTTGATCATCTTCACACGAGTGACGTTGCCCTCGACCTTGCCAGAACTCCAATGCAGAGTGAGCCCGGCCTTGACCGCGTCGAAGTCGCCGTACAGGCCCTTGGCGAAACCGCGCAGCTCGGGAAACGGGCTGTCGGTGGCCTGGTTGATCCACTCCTCGAGCCGGGCACCGCCGCGGGTACGGACCAGTTCGTTGAACCCGTGCGCCAGCTCGGTGAGCGCGGCCAGCTCCGGGCACGCCGCGCAGGCGCTCTTCAGGCCGAGCCGGTCGGTCTCGTCCAGCTTGTCGTCGGGTCGCATGATCCAGGCGGTGATCTGTCGCGCGGAGGGAACCGGCGGCGGTGGTGGCGTCTTGGGGACCTGGCGGCGGATCTGGGCGAGGTACTCGCGCAGCGTGCGTAGGCTACCGCGGTAGCCACGCTGGCGCAGCTCCTGAAACAGCATGTCGGTACTCGCATCGGGTTCCTGCTCCACCCGGCTGTGCAGGTAGGGCTTGAACGCGGCGAGCACGCTTCGTCCGGTCGGCGGGTTCGGGCTGACCAGCTGCTCCGGAGCCTGGGCGCGAGCGTACTTGCGGACGGTCTTGACGTTGAGCTGCAACGCTCGGCTGATCGCCTTGAGCGCCAAACCTTGGGCGAGCAGCTCGTGCACTGCGGCGTGCCGGGTCCGGGCGTTGCTGGTCCGCCTACCCTCCGGTCTGGCCGGCGCATCGTGCGGCGGCGACACCTCGGACGAGGCCGCCGGCGCCGTGGACGTCGTGCGCAGGCAGCGGCGATGAGCGGTGACCACCTTGCGCACCGCCTCGGACAGGTTGTGCATCAGGTGCCACCGGTCGGCGACCTGGATCGCGTCCGGGGCGCCGGTGGCGGCGCCCTCGGCGTAGCCGCCGGCCCGGTCCCGGCAGATCACCTCTACGCCCGGGTGTGCTCGCAGCCAGCCGGCGAAGGTCTCGGCTTCGCGGTCGGGCAGCACGTCCACCGGCCGGCCAGTTTCCATGTCGACCAGGATGGTGGCGTAGCGGTGACCCCGCCGCTTGGCGAACTCGTCCACCCCCAGCACCCGCGGCACCTGCGCCGGCGGATCCGGGACCGCGCGGATCACTCGCAGCAGGGTGGAGCGGCTGACCGGTGCCGCCACCCGCTCGACCAGCCGGGCGCCGGCGCGTCCACCCAGTGCCATCGCCACCGCCTGGACCGTCTGCTGCGCCGACGCAGTGCGGCGTCCGTGCCGCACCGTCAGCCTGGCAACCTGCTCGGCGAAAGTCCTCTTCTGGCAGCCGGGATGGTCGCAGAAGAACCGGCGCACCCGCAGCGCTACCAGCACCTCCCGCCCGCCGATGGCGGAGTCGATCAGCCGGCGTACGTAGCGGCTGTGCACCCGCGCCGAGGTCACACCGCAGCCTGGACAGTTGGCGCTACCGCCGGTCGTGCTGGCTTCGATCCGTACCCGGCCCGCCTTGAGCGAGATCCGATCGAGCCGAAGTGGGGCCAGGTGCGGCAACAGCGCCGCTGCATCTTCCACAATGGTCACATAAAGAGATCAACACTACATGATCACAAAACTTGTGCCAGAGCCTGAAATCTGGACCCGTCATCATGCGGTAAGCGCTGCCGGAATGGCGCGACGGCACCTGAGACAGGATCATGATCGCCTTTGTCACCACCACCATGGGGGGTGGCGGTGCCCGACGATCACGCGTAGCCTTAAAGGTGATCGTATCAACGATGGTATGGGGGAAGTTGTCATGGGTATCGGCCAGTCACTCCGGAAGCTGGCGGACCGGGCCAGAGGCAGGGTCCAGCCGGAGCAGGCGGAGAGCGGCATCGACAAAACCGCGGACAAGTTGAACGAAGCCACCGGCGGCAAGTACGCGTCAAAGGTCAACAAGGCGCAGGAAAAGGCCAAGGACGCCGCGAAAAAATACCTGCGGAACGAGAAGTAACCCGACCGTGGGCCGTCCGGAGCCGTGCGGCTGGGAGGCAGCGCACCGGCCGTTCGCCGCGGCCGGAAGAGGCTTCTGGACGAAAGGGATGTGCCAGCCGCCCTGCAGGTCGCCGAGCGTGGGTGGTCGGCGGTAGCTGGGTCCTGGCCTTGTCCGGCCACCTACGGTCGGAGGCATGGTCGCTTCGACCGAGCGTCTGCGGGCAGTGCACTACGGCGCCGACCAGGCTTCAGCGTTGCTCGATGAGATGTGCGACTGCTACGCCGACGCCTACGGCACTCAGTCGGGTGACGAGAAGACCGCAGCGTTTCGCGGCCGAGCGGGCAAGGCACCGACTCGGCCGGGCTTCGAGGCGGCTCAGCTCAGCCGCCGGTCTGGTCGTCCACCGTCGCGGTCGGGGCGTTACTGCGCACCGACTCGATCCCGTTGGCCGCGCCGGCCTTGGAGCTGTACCCCTCGCTCACCGCGACGATCTCGCCGTTGCCGGCCTTGAGCCGAAACCGGTACTCGCCCCGCCCGTCATTGTAAAGCTCGAACTTGCCCGCCACAAACAGCCTCCAATGCATACACCATGAGATGACAACCGGCGCCGGTCAGCTGACCCCGACAGATCATAACCCCGGCACCCGGACGCACCGTCACGACACCCACCTCGTCGCCGTCGCCAGGTTGCCCGCCAGGTCGCGACCTGCCTCGGCAGTCGTAGGCGAGTCAGCACGGCTGCCGACTGCCCGGTGTGCCTCACGTGCCGGCGCGCCCGAGCGGTGGGAAGAGTGTTCATCGAGCTGGTTCGCGGTCACGGGCGTCACTGGTCCGGTATGGCCGGGGCGATGATCGTGGCGATGGACCCGGTCACCGGGTGGGCGGGTCCGCGGACCTCGCAGCGGACCAGTCCGTGCCCGTGCCACAAGGCGGCGGTCCAAGCGCAGATCGGGGACACTTCCTCGACCAGCTGGCGGGCGACCGGACGCGAATCGAGGACGACTGGCGGGTCGGCGCTGGCGAGCTGGGTCGGGCGACGTACCAGCTCGTCACAGGCGGCGGCCCGTTGCGGACGCCGCTGGGCGACCGGCACCGATACCGGTTTGCGCTTGTACCGTGGACAATGGCCCTCGGCGGCGTAGCCAAGCTCGGCTGCGCCGACCAGGATGGTGTACGGGTAGCACTCCGAGACGGTTCGGTCGCCGGCCGGCGGCCCACCGCAGCCGTCGCCGTAGCTCCAGCCATGCTGCTCCAGCAGCTGGCGAAGCGTGACGCCAGCCAGGTGCAGGCTGGTCAGGTTGGTCGAGTTTGCGCCCACCCGCCATCGCCAGTAACGCTGTCCAGTCGGTGATCGCGGGGCCGAGGGCGCGCCATAGACCGATTCATGATCTCCGGCGAAACCTTCGCCGGAGGGACCAACCTGCAACACGCTCAGAGCGGCGAACGTGCCGGTCACACCCGACGAAGAGGTCGGTCAGGCCAGACTGGATCATGGCGAGCTGATGCGGGTTCGTCTCTGCCCGGGCCACACTTGTCATGCCGCTTGCCGCTTGCCGCTTGCCGCTTGCCGGTGGTCGGGTCAAGGGCGGCCTTACCCGGCGGTCGTGTGGGTCCAGCTTGTCCGGATCGCCGATCGCCTCGGTGAGGATGATCTGGACATCGAGGACTCGTTCGGCCGCCCACGAGGTTCGAGCCCACCAACCGCTGGTCGACGCACCTGGCCTACCGCTCCATGCGCCATGGCGACGAGCGGCATGGCCGTTGATCATGGAGTATTGTGGGCGTGTCGCGTGTCGCGACAGTAATCCATGATCGACACACGGTGGCGCGTGGATGCCCGTGCCCCACCGTGGAGGACCCGCATATGCCTTTCTTCCTGCACCACCTGATCCGGTCGTTCGCGCAGCTGCGCACCGTACGGTTGCCGGCCGCCGTGATCGTCACTGTGTTCCTGACGAGCTGGCCGCTGATGATCCTCGCCGAGCCGCCCGGCGCCGAGATCACCGAACCAGCCAACTACTGGTGGTGGTTCCTGGTCACGGCATCCACCGTGGGGTACGGCGACTACTACCCGGTCTCCGCAGCCGGCCACCTGGTCGGCGTGTACGTCATCGTCGGTGGCATCGCCACCCTCACCACCCTGTTCACCCAGCTGGCCGGGGTCATCGAACGAGCGAGAGGTCGACGCATGAAAGGTTCCGCCACTGTGAACGCATCGGACCACGTCGTGGTGCTCGGCTACACGCCGGGGCGCACTGAGCGGATCGTCGACGAGCTTCTAGCCGATGGCGCCCGGCGCGTCGTGTTGTGCGCGTGGGACGAGGTCGGCACCCACCCGTTACCCGACCGGGATCTCGACTTCATCCGCGGAGAACTGACCAACGACGGCGTGCTGCGGCGAGCCGCCGCGCACCGGGCGCGGAGCGTCCTCGTCGACGTGCGGGATGACAACGAGGCGCTGGCAGTGCTGGTGGCCGTCAACCACCTCGCCCCGACCGCGCACGTGGTCGTGACACTGCGGGACCTGGAGCGCAGCACGAGCCTGCGGTACGTGAACGACCGGGTCCACTGCGTGCAGTGGCACAGCGTACGCCTGGTCACCGAGGAGCTGCAGTCCCCGGGATCAGTCAGGTGTACGCGCAACTGATGACCCATGGTGGTGGCAACACCTACTCAGTGTCGCTGCCGGACGCGGTCGGCCGGGTGGCCTTCGGCGACTGCCAGCTCGCCCTCGGGCGACGTTGCGACGCTACCGTGATCGCTGCCCGGACCGACGACCAGCTCCTGGTCAGCCCACGCTGGCGTACCCCGCTCCCGGCTGGAACCGTGCTCTACTACCTGAGCCGGCGACAGATCACACCGGCCGAGATCGTAACCGCACTGCGAGAGCGGACCGACGTGGTCAGGGAGTGAGCCGCCCGGGCGACGGTCGGCGGGGCCCGCCGGGTGCGGCCGGACCCGCTCGGTCATGGGAAGCGCTTCCAGCCTTCGGCACCACCGACACACCCGGCCCGGTCCGCGCCGCCACCGCCTGTCACCGATGCACTGCCCGCCGCGGCATCCTCCAGCCCGTCCCCGTTCATCTGCCCGCCCATCACAAGATCTGCACCCGCCACGGCATCTGGCTCAGCGACGCCGGCCAGCGCCACCTTGACCTCGCCGCCTGCCCGGAGATCATCACCACCCAGCACCGTTGCGCACGCGTCGAAGGGCTGTTACGCATTCGCCCATGACCGGTGTCACTGGCCAGAGTGTGCGGTAGCCGTGGTGACTGCGGTGCCGCTACGCCGCAACCGTCAGTTCCGGTTGTTGGTCGGCGTCCGGGTGCTGTCCTTTGCCGGTGACCAACTGACTGTGGTGGCGTTGACGCTGCTGGCCCACCAGCGCTACGGGGTCGGGCCGGCGGTGTCAGCCCTGCTGATCGCGCACGTGCTGCCGCACCTGTTCGGGCCGGTCTTGGGCAGCATCGTTGACCGCAGCGACCAGCGCACCGTGCTGCGTACCTGCGAAACGAGCCGCGCGCTGCTGGTTGCCGCGATGGGGTTGACCCTGCCGACGCTGCCGGTTCTGGTTGTCCTGGTCGCGGCGAACGCGGTGCGGGCGGCCATGCTACGCCCGGCCGGCCGCAGCGCCATCCCGGTACTGGTAGCACGAGACCAGCTGGCGGCGGCCAACGCCACCTTGGCCGCCGGGGCTAACGTCGGCTTCGCGATCGGCCCTGCCATCGGGGGTGCGCTCGTGGCCTGGGTGGGGGTGTACGCCGCGCTCATGGTGGACGCGGCTACCTCGGTGATTGCGGTGGTGGCGCTGGGTTTCCTTCGTTCCCTGCCGCCCGTGACCGGCGCGAGAGGTGGCCGGCCTCGGTTGCTGTCAGACACCCGTAAGGGACTGGCCTACGTCTGGCACCAACCGATCACCCGCACCCTGGCACTCGGGCTGTTTGCCGGAGTAGCGCTGGCCGCGATGGTGATGCTCGGCGGGGTGTTCCTGGTCCGGGGTACCCTGCACGGCGGCCCGGCCGCCTACGGTCTGTTCTCCGGCGCCTGGGGGCTAGGGATGATCGCCACCTCCGTGCTGCTGGCCATCAACCGACGCAGCATCTCCATGACCACCTGGCTCGTGCTGGGTTTCGCAGCCCAAGCCATCGCGCTGACCGGCGCCGGGCTCGCACCGCATTTGGCCGTCGCTGTCGCGGCAGCCGTGGTCAGCGGCACCGGCGACGCCCTCGGTGACGTCGCCACCGACACCATCCTGCAGCAGACGGTGCCGCGGGAGCTGCTCGGCCGCGCCGTCGGCGCCGTCTACGCCGGCTCTTTCGCAGGCGAACTCGTCGCCTACGCCGCCGGTGGCCTGCTGGTCGACCTTCTCGGCCCACGGATACTGTTCACCGCTGGCGGATGCACACTGGCCCTCGTAACGGCGTGGATCACAACAGCCATGAAAGGTAACGGCACGTAGATCCTCATCCCACCATCCCTTACCCACGCGGACCTGGACGCATGGGCGGTGGGTCGCTGAAGGCGGTTCTCATGAAGATGTCCCATGGGACATAACATGGACATCTCGTTTGTCGTTTCTCGGCAAGGTTGAGCACGCCTTCCTCATCCGCCGCCCCGAGGAGATCGCAGCGTCCTACTACGCGCTGTACCCCGACATGAGCATCAACGCGATCGGGCTCGAGGCGCTGCACGAGCTGCGCGCCGCGGTCCGCGACGCCGGAGGAAACCGCCCGGTCGTCATCGACTCCGACGACCTCCTGGCACGACCCGAAGCGACGATGGCGGCGTACTGCGCAGCCGTCGGGCTGCCGTTCATCCTCCGGGCGCTCACGTGGGAACCCGGCGAACGGTCTGAGTGGCGGCGGTCCGCACGTTGGCACACAGACGTCAGCGCCAGCTCTGGCTTCGAACGGCGCGAGCGCCTGTACACGCACACCATGGAGAACTCCGACGAGCTAGCCCGGTTCGCCGCTCACCACCGGCCTTTCTACGAACAGCTCCACGCCCAGCGACTCGACGTCCCCATGTAGAGCCTCCAGCAAGGGCGCTGATCGCCACTGCCGAGTCTGCGACACCACGACATGATTCGATCAGATCCACCGCGAGGATGTCTCACGACACGCTGCTCAGCACACGGAGATCTGCTCAGCTCGATGCTCAGCTTCACTGAGAATTGAGCAGGTTCACTGAGAACCTACATCGTTTGAGAGTGGGCCATGTCTCTTGAGAACCTACATCAGTTGAAGATGCCGAGGGGGGCGCCGTGATCTGCCATCCACGGCTGCGGGTTGGTGGCGTCGCCGTCGAGGTGCACCTCGTAGTGCAGGTGCGGCCCGGAGCTGTGGCCGGTGGAGCCGACGGTGCCGATGGGCTGGCCGGCGATGACCGGGTCACCGAGGCGGACCCACGGTTCGGTCTGCAAATGGCAGTAGCGGGTCATGACGCCTCCGGGATGGCCAAGGTCGATGTACCAGCCACACCCGGCCGTGCGGTCGGGGTTCCCGTCGAGGTGGCACCCCCAGTCTTGGCCGGTGTCGCGGTCGATCGCGTTGCACCGTACGCGTACGACGGTGCCGGAGGCGGCGGCGTGGATGAGAGTGTGGCGGGGCGCGGCGAGGTCGGTGCCGGCGTGCATCCGGCCGCCGCGGATGCCGTAGCCGCTGACCACCGGCCCGTGCACGGGCTGGGTCCAGCCCACCGGGGAGACGTTCACGCACGCTACTACGGCCATGGTGGACAGTCCTAGCGAGGTGCCGACCTGGGAGACCAGCCGGATCGCGTCGGTGGTGTGCTGCGCGTAGGCGTAGGGACGGGCCGAGTTCTGCACCGCCTGGGCGGCCTGGGTGAGGGTCATGGCCTGCCAGCCGTCGACATCGAGCAGCGCGTCGAAGAACTTGCCGGCCTGGTAGGCGGGATCGGCCAGCTGCTGTGCTGTGCCCCAGCCTTGGGATGGCCGCTGCTGGAACAGGCCGATCGAGTCATGGTCGTTGCCCTCGCCGAGGTGGGGCAGGTTCCGCAACCGGGACTCCTGGATGGCGGTGGCCACCGCGATCACCCACCCCCACTGGGGTACGTCCCTGGCGTGGCCGACCTCGATGATGGTGGCGGTGTTGGCGAGCTGTTCGGTGTCCCACTGACCGGTCACCAACGGCCGGCCGTCCAGGTCGGTCGGCGCGGCCTGGTCGCGGCAGGCGGGGTCGGAGCCACCTCCACCGGTCATGCCGGCCACGGCGAACAGCGGCAGCGCCACACAGCCGAGCACGACACTGATGACGAGACTGACGAGACGTTTCATGACGACGCCCTCCCCTCGTGTGGACGGGAAAGGGGCTGGTGGGCCGCCAACGTGGGCGGCCCACCAGCCCCGGTGGTTGGATACGGGTCAGCCGCCGCCGGCCGGTGGCTGGTCGGACCCGGCGCTGGCCGGGACCGCTGCCGTGTCCACCCGGTCGGCGTCGGTGTCCTGCTTGTCACCCTCGGCGCCCCCGGCGGTGGTGAGCTGGTAGCGCATCGGCTGTTCGCCGATCAGCTCGACCTGGCCGGTCTTGGTGAGCTTGTTCAAGGCGTTGCCGATCGCACCGGTGCTACGCCCGGGGAGGTAGATCGTGACCCGCTGGGCGGTCCAGCCGGTGATGCCGACGTGGTTGGGCAGCGGCTGCTGCTGGATCACGTTCAGCACGAGCTTCTCCAGCTCGCCGGGGCGTAGCCTGGGCAGGCCACTTTGCAGGATGGTCGGCTCGCCGGGCTCTCCCCGACGAACCTGCGGCATGTCCTTTCGGCATTTGCCGCAGTAGGACGGGGTCTTCTGCCAGCAGTGCGGGCAGATCCGGGGTAGCTGCTCGCCGCAGCCCCGGCAGATCTTCGGCTCGTCGGCCTCCTCCGAGGGTGTCGTGTCGCCGGCCGTGGTGTCTGCCTGGCCACCGGGATTCGGCTGGTCACCGGTGGCAGCCTCACCGGTGGGCTGGTCTGCGGTGTGGCCGTGCGGTCCGGCGCCGCCGGGCGGCGGTTCTGATTCGGACTCCACGCCGGTGCCGTCCACCTCGGGGGCGGGCGGCGCCTCGGGTGAGCCGGCATCGTCGCCGGAGCCGGAGCCGGAGCCCGGGTTTCCCGGGCCGGCCTGCGCGGCTTCGAGCTCGGCCGTGGCCGCGGCGCCGCTGTCGGTGTGCTGCCAGCGGGCGGGGGCACCGTCGGCGGGGTCACCGCCGTCGACCTTTCCGATCAGGTCGGCCCTGGCCAGCTCGCGCAGCGCCTTGTCGGTTCCGGAGCGGCTGCGGCCGGTGCGTTCGGCAACCTCATGCACGTTGCCGGGCTGGTCACGCAACGCGAGCAGGGTCGCCAGCGCGCCAGGTGAGAGATTGTCCATGCTGGACACGTTCCTTTCGTTGGTTGTTCCGGATATGGGCGGCCCGGCGCCGGGTGGCGCCGGGACGATCAGGAAGGGGGCGAAGGCCTGCCTGCCGGGGGCCGGCCATGGTGCTGGTGGGTCAGGTGGACAGCGCGGCCTGTTGGGCGGTGGTGAGCTGTTCGGGTGTGAGGCCGTCGCAGCCGGGACGGTCACGCAGCGCCCACCAGCGCAGTAGCGACCGGCCGGCCGCCGCCTCGTCGTCGACTGCTGGGAGCGGGAAGACCCGCCGCGGGCGCGTCCGCCGGTGTTCGGGGTGGGTGAACGCGGTGGGCTGCCAGCCCTGGCCGGTGGTGGTGATCTCGCCGACGATCCGGCCCGCGTGTGCGGTGATGTGGTACGCGGCGGCGGCGCCCGCGTCGGGGGTGACCAGCCAGGTGTCCTCGCTGGTGGTGGTGAGGGTGAGCATTCCGCTGGTGGGGTCGTACGGGGCGGGGTGCAGATGCCGCACCCGCGGGTCGCGGGAGGTGGGCCGGTAGTGCCGCCACACCTGGTAGGCGGCCAGCAGGACTTCGCGGTGAAGCTCGTGGCGTTCGAGCAGCTGCACCAGGCTCAGCGCCTGGGTGTCCAGGCCGTGGGGTCGCTGCAGGCCGGCGTGGGAGGTGAGGGTCTGCAGGTGGTGCCCGCATTGGTGTTGCAGCCGCTGCAGGGTGCGGCTGAGCAGCTGGCTGGTGGTGGTGAACTCGGCCGCGGCGATCTGTAGGGTGCGGGCGAGGTCGGCGGTGGGGTCACCGGTGGCGGTGTCGTAGCGCCACAGGCGGTCGGTCAGGGCGTCGTTGGTGCTGGCGGCGATCGCGGTCAGCACGGGGTCGTCGGTCACGGTCGTCTCCTTGCACGGCGGGTGGTCCGGGGTATCGCCGCTCCGTCCGGGGTCCGGGTCAAGACCCGGGCTTACCGGCACGGCCAGCCGGGAACGGCGAACAGCCGGTCGCCTTGGGGCGGCCGGCTGTTCTGGAACTGCTGGTGGGTGTTTGGTTATGGGTTATGCGGCGACCTTGACGGCGAGGATCTGGTGCCCGCGGCGCAGCTTGCGCAGGTAGGCACCGGCCTCGGTCAGGTACCGCAGCTGGTCGGCCAGCGACTGCGATGCCGGCTCGAGCAGCCGACCGTCGTCGGTGATCATCACGTTCCCGGCGAGCGCCTTCTGCCAGTGCAGGGCTGTGTAGGTGGCTTCACCGGCCTGGTAGGCGTCCAGCTCGTACGGGTCGAGGTGGCATCGGGCGACCGGGTGCCCGCTGTAGGCGAGCATGGCCAGCACCCGCGGCTGGGCCTCGAACCGGCGAACCGTCTCCTCCAGGCTGAGCTTGCCCTGGCTGGCGTTGTGCTGGGCGAGGATGTCGTCCCACGGCTTGGCTGCCGGGGTGTTGCGGACGACCTGCGTCCAGGTGCGCCACCGGTGGATGGCGGCCACGTTGGCCGCCGCGGCTGCGGCGGTCAGGTCCAGCCGGCCGCGGCGTCCGCCAGCGGCGCGGGTTACCGCGCCGAAGCGGCGCACCGCCTCGACGAGGTTACACCGCGACCAGCGGCTGAACCAGCCGAAAACGCTCCGGCGCCGGACCGGGTAGAACGGGTGCGGTGTGCCGGAGGGCAGGCTGTGCCAGTCGAGCATCTCCGAGGCGGAGAACCAGTCGATTGGTTTGCCGGCGGGCATGCAGACTATGACGGTACGGGTTTCGGACATGGCGGGGTGCTCCCTTCACGGGTTTTGACACGGATCGGGTGCACCTTGACCGTCGGTGGACTGCCATGGACAACGACCACTCGGGTTATGAGCCAACCCCCGAACGGGGTGGGCAGTGACCCTGGGCGCGGGCACGGTCCGGAAAGGACGGCTACGGTGCGGGATACAGGTGTGAAACTGTGGTGCACCGTAGCTCGGTGACCTGACAGGACCAGCCCTGCCGGAGGTAGCCGGCAGGGCTGTGACCTGCACTGTCAGAGGTGACGGTCGGCTGTCAGGGTCTGTCAGGTCCGCAGACGGCCGCCTACCCTGTCAGGTCAGGTCGAGCCGCCCGTGCGACCAGTTGGGGTTGCCGGCGGTCGGCTCGCCGTGCAAGGCGGGCAGCTCGGCCAGCCGGACCCGCCACCGGCCGTCCACGGGCAGCCACACCGGCCCGGCCGGGTCAAGTTCGTGGGTGGCGGTGGCCACCGGCACCGGCGGCGGCTGGGCGCGTAGCAGCTGCTGCAGGTGGGCCTCCCGCCGCGGGCTGGGGAGCCAGAACAGCACCGGGTAGTCCGGGCCGCCGGTGTAGGCCAGCCGGTGGTATGCCGCCAGCTTGGTCACCAGCCGGGGCAGCGCCTCGGTGCCGAGGTCGCATTCCAGGTGGAACCCGACCGTTGCGCCCGCCTCGGTCCAGATGCCGTGCCCGTCCGGGCGGATGCCCAGGAACCGGGCGGTGGCCTCGCGTTCGGACCACCACCGGTCCAGGCTGGCCTGCTGGTGGGTGCGGGTGTGGTGGCGCAGCCGGACGAAGAACTCGTTGCAGGCGACCAGATGGGCCAGGCTGCTTCTGATTGTCAGGCGCAGCAGCTGCTCGCCGTGGGCGCGTTGGGTTGGGGCCGGGCGGCCGGTGGCGGCTGCCCGCAGGCGGGCACCGGCCAGCCCGAGCGTCCAGTGCCACGGGTAGCTGCCGCCGCCGTCGCGGGCGAACCGGAACCGTTCCAGCAGCCCGAGGCGGCGCAGCAGCGCCAGCCGGACCTGGCAGGTCCGCTCTGCGGTGAACATCAGCCGCTGCACCTGCCCGGTGGTCAGCACCCGGTGAGCGTCCAGCAGGGCCAGCAGGTACCGGTCACGGCTGGTCAGGTGTGGGTAGATCGCCAGTACGCGGGCGTGGGACGTGGCTGCGATAGCAGTGTTGGTTGCCATAGGGCATCACCCCCGGTAGGAGAGAGGACTCCCGGTAGGGAGTCTGGACAGTTGGGACTTGATCGACGTTGGTGCAGTGGCTGGTCAGGCGGCTGACAGGTGCCGCGTGCGGGGCTCGTGCGGATGCTCGGTTCGCCGGCCGGCGAACCGAGCATGGAAACGAGGTGCCGGCCGAGACCTGGCACGAGGATCACTGTTCGCGGGTTCGTTCGGAGCGTCGGGTCATGGCCCGGCGGGCGAGCTGCTGCATCGGCGGCTCGCCGGTGGGGCGGGTGTGCGCGGCGACGCAGGCTTGCCGGATTGCGGTGGCCTCACCGACGCTCGCCGCTGGCGGGTGGGTGGTGAAGGTGAACGCGGGCAGTTCCCGGTTGCCGACCAGCAGCCGGGCCGCGGCGGTGTAGACGTCCAAGTGGGCCAGGTCGAACTCGTCCAGCTCCGGTTGGGTGTGTCGGGACAGCTCTTTCGCGTCGGCCGGGTCGACGTTGAAGCAGATTTTCGACCGGGCGTTGGCCGAGACCGCCGAGGCGGTGTCGCGGGGCAGCTGGGCCAGGTTCTGGTGTGCCAGCACCAGCCCGAGGCGGAACCCACGGGCCTCGGCGAGCATGTCCTCCACGCTGCCGGGCAGCGTCAGGAAGTTGTGGCACTCGTCGATGTATAGGGCGGCGTCTCGGCGCTGGTCCTCGGGGGTGCCGGCGCGGGCGATCGCGGCCTGCCAGGTGCGGGCCACGATCAGGGAGCCGAGGATGCGGGCGGTCTCCTCACCGAGGATTCCTTTGGGGAGCCGGCACAGCAGCAACCCGCCGTCGAGGATGTCGGCCATGCGGAACGAGGAGTGGGCGGCGCCGATCACGTCTTTGACGAAATCGCGCAGCAGGAACGCCCGCAGCCGCGCGAGGACGGGGCCGATGACCTGGGCGCGGAGCCCGTCGTTCATGCTGTCGTACCAGCTCCAGAACCCGCCGAGGCCTTCCGGGTCGGTCAGGCCGTGGGTGAACCGGCTGCGGAAGGTGCGGTCGTTCAGCAGCGGCGGCACCAGCGACAGGGTGGGTCGGGCGTGCCGCATCAGGGTCAGGCACGCCACCCGCAGCGTGTCGTCGATCCGCGGACCCCAGTGCCGTTGGAAGATTTTGGAGAAGATCCCGACCAGGTTGTCGACGGCCAGGTGCGGGTCGGCGGAGTCGTCCAGTGGGTTGAAGCAGGCCGGGTTGGGCTGGTCCGGGTCGATGATCGCGATTCTGCGGGCGTGGGTGGCGGGCAGCCGGTCGAGCACATCGGTGATGAGATCTCCGCGGGGGTCGATGACAACCACGCCGCGTCCGGCGTTCACATCGGACAGGATCATGTTCAGCAGCAGGGTGGACTTACCTGTGCCGGTCTTGCCGATCAGGTGCAGGTGTTGCCGGGCGTCGACCACGTCCAGGGCGACGCTGTGCCCGCCGAGCTGCGCCCGGCCGAGGACCTTGACCCCACGCCCGCCTGCGGGGACCGCGACCGGGGCGGGCATCGCCCTGGCGCGGGCCCGGTCCATCCCGGGCACCGCTAGGTCCTGGGGCAGCGCTGCCAGCCCGGCCAGCTCCGGCACGGTGACCAGGAACCCGCGCAGAAGCCTGCGGCTGCCCAGCATCGCCACCGGCCGGCCCATCCGCAGCCTTCGCAGCCGGTTCGGGCCGGTGTAGACCGCCGCCGCCGCCGCGAGGCTGTGCGCCAACCCGGCCAGCCGCGCCCGCACCTGCTTTCGCCGCTTGGGCTGCGACACGTCCGCGTCGGTTGCCACGGCGTAGCGCACGGCGACCTCGTAGTGGGGAACCCGCAGCGCCTTGTCGACCACGGTGCGCCGGTCGGCATCGGCGAACGGGTCACGCACCAGCGCCGTGGTTCCTGCCGTGCGTGACGGGCGGGCGGCTCGCCCGGGGGTGAACACCTCCAGCAGCCATACGATCGGTGCGACCGCCGCCCGGGCCAGGCCGTTGATCGCGCGGCTGGTCGGGTCGGCGGCCGCGGTGCCGGTGGTGCCGGCGCGGCGGGCCGCCCGGACGCGCCGCGCCGGGGCGGGCCGGGCGAGCACCTGCACGCAGGCGTGCTCCCGGTGGTGCACCTGGGCTCCGGCGGCCAGCAGCGGCCGCAGCGGGTCGGTGTCGTGTTCGGTGCGCAGCGGCACCGTGTCCGGCTGCTGCGGCCAGAACGCCCCACCGGCCTGTGCGGCAACGGTGGCGGGGATGGGCGCCGCGGCGTCGGTGGTGCTCACGGTGCAGCCCGGCCACGCGGCCCGGACCGCCGCCTCGGCCGCGCCGGGTGGCACGGTGCCGGGCACCCACATGCGGATGGTCAGGGTCCGGCCGGTCCAGGTGTACTCCCACCCGACATGGCCGGTGCCGTACAGCATCCTGCGCCACCGGGACGGGGTGAGCACCCCGAGCATCGTCAGCCACAGGCTGGGCGCCGACTCCGACGCGACCTGCGGCGGGGCGAGGATGGTTACCTGCCGGGCGTCGCGGGAGCGCCGCCGGTGCCGCCAGGCGCCCAGCTGGTCCCGCCCGATCACGTAGGCGACCAGTGCCCCGGCGGCCATGGCCGCAAGCCACGGCCGGGTGGACAGCCACAGCCAGGTCTGCTGGTAGTTCATTGCTCACCTCCGATGCCGGTGACGGCCAGGTTGTGTTCGTTTCCTGAGGCGAGGCTGCGAAACGGCACCCGGGAGCGGCCGGCCACCAGCAGCCCCTCGCCGCGGGATGCGGCCAGCAGCAGCCGCGCTTCACCGCCGGTGAGCCGGAACGCTTCGGTGACCGCGTCGATGGACTGTGTGGACTGGCGCATCAGCACCTGGGTGGCTGCGTTGGACACGACGGCAAGGCCGAGGTCGGTGCCGAGCACGTCGGCGGCGTCCTGGGTCACCACCGTCAGCCCGGCGGTGCGTTTTCTGGCGGCCTTGGACATGCGGAACAGGAACCGGGCGCCTTCACCGTCGCGCATCAGCAGCCACGCTTCGTCGACGATCACCAGCCGCCTGCGTTTGTCGGTGGCCGGGTGGGGGGTGTCGATGTCGCGCCAGATGGCATCCAGCGCCAGCATCGTGGCGATGGTGCGTAGCTCGTCGGGCAGGTGCCGCAGCGACCACACCACCAGGTGCCCGGCCGCGCCGGTGGTGGTGGGGGCGTCGAACAGGGAGGAGAATGCGCCGGTGACCCATGGCGCGAGCCGGGCGGCGAGCTGGGCGGCGGCCGGGTCGCCGTCGCGTTCCAGCGCGGCGGACAGGTCACGCAGCAGCGGCGCCGGCTTGTCCCATGTGCCGGGGTCGTTGGTGATGCCCGCCTGGTGGTAGGTGGCGGTGATGGCCCGGTCAAGCGCCGCCTTCTCCGCCGGGCCGACACCGCTCGCCTGTCCGGCCGTGCCGAGCATGACCGAGATGATGGTGTGCAGGGTCAGCCCGCGGCGGTTGAGCATGTCGGGTCGCCGGTCGCCGGGAAGGTCCAGCGGGTTGAGCTTCACACCGGGCGCGCCGAGCTGGATGACGGTGCCGCCGACGTGTTCGGCCAGGGCCGTGTACTCGTCCTCCGGGTCGACCACGGCGACCTGCACCCCGGTGTAGAGCGAGCGTAGGACTTCCAGCTTGACGAAGTACGACTTCCCGGCGCCGCTTCTGGCGAGCACGACCGAGTTGTGGTTGTCCTGCGCCCACCGGTTCCACATCAGCACCCCGGCCGAGGTGGTGTTCACCCCGTACAGGATCGCCTCCCTGCTGGTGCGCTGCCCGGGTGCGGCGGCGGCCAGGTCGGCGCCGGCCAGCGGAAAGCTCGCGGCGAGCGCGTCGGTGTCCAACACGCGGGTCATGCCCAGGGCGTCCACCCCTATCGGCAGGGTGGTGGTGTAGCCGTGGTGGTGGCGAAACGTCGCCGGTTGCAGGTCCAGCAGCGTGCCGGCGGCCGCCGAACGCACCCCGGCGCACACCTCGGCGAGCTCGGCCGGGCTGCGGCCGTGGACGGTGAGGTAGATGCCGGTGCGGAACAGCTTGGCCGCGCCGCGGGCGACCCGGTCGGCCAGGTCAGCGGCGTCGGTGGCGGCGGCGGCCACCATCGGATCGCCCAGCTTGCCCTTCTCGGCCTCCAGCCGGCGGGTGGACTCCAACCGGGCACGCTGCTTGCGCAGCATCGGCGCGCCCACCTCCGCGGGCAGCGGGGCGATGTGTACCGCGACGTCGACCCGGCCGGGGTAGGACAGCAGCGGGTCCAGCCACGCCGGGCCGACCGAGGCCGGGTAGCCGCACACCGCGAAGGTGGCGGCGTAGCCGTCACCGACCCGCACATGCCGGGGCGTGACCTCCACCGCGGCCGGTGTGGGCAGCAGGTCCACCCCCGCCTCCGCGGCGGGCGCGCGGCCGGGTCGTCGCAACAGCTTCAGGCGGGCAATCACTCGGTCCTCCCAGTCGCGGTGATCGGGGTGCCGGGGACGGCTCGGGGTCCCGGCACCGGCGGGTGGTACGGGTCGGCGGCGGCGGACAGCGCCGCGGTCACGGCCGGCCCGTCCAGCTGCTGGGTGGACACGCCCAACGCGGCCAGGGCGCGCACGGTGGCCGCCCCGGCGTGGCCGGCGGCCACCACCGCGAGCACCTGCCGCCGCAGCGGGTCGCGGGTGGCGTCGAGTTCGAGCAGGAACGCGGCGTAGTCGTCGGCGGCGGCCTGCAAAGCGGGATGCGGCAGCCGGGCCGCCCCGTCGAGCACGGTGGTGGCGTACGGGGTGAGGTCGTGCCGGTGCGCGGCGACCACGATCTGCGCCGGGGCGGCCAGGGCGTTGAGCCACCGGCCGAACCCGTCCAGCAGCGCGGCCTGTTCCTCACCGGTGCGCAGGGCCACGTTGATGGTGCCGCAGGCGATCACCTGCCGGCCGGTGCCTTCGACGCTGACGGTGCCGTCGGAGGCGATACCGGTCAGCGGCGTGCGAAGCGGCGCCGGCACCACCGGCTCGGTGGTGGTGGCCACCAGCGGCGTCCCCGCCCGGGGGCGGCCCGGGGCCTGCACGGTGGGGGTGCGGCGAAGGCTCAGCCCGTGCCGCAGCCACACGTCCAGGCTCAGCCCGTCCCTGCGGCCCAGCGTCACCACCACGGTGATCCCGGCGACCGGGACCGCCACCACCAGCCACACCACCGTCGGCAGCAGCCGCCCTACCGCGGAGTACAGCAGCCATCCGGCGCCGCCGACCGCGGCGATGATCGCGAGCTGGCGAAAAGTCAGCCCCCAGGCGATCTGGTCAGGGGTGTCGATGTCAGCGGGCACGGTAGCCCGCGGGGCCTGGTCTTCGGTCATGGCGAGGTCCTTCCAGGATCGGATTTGGTCAGCGCCTGCGGGGGATCGGGAGGCGGCGGGTGACCGACTGGATCACCACCGCCCGCAGCACCACCCCGGCCATCGACACCGAGCTGCCGCGGTGGGTGACCCAGCGGCCCATCAGCCTCGGGATGCGCAGGGTCAGCCACAGCAGGCACAGCACGACGAACAGGTTGAACATGTCCATCGACGGCGTCCCCGGTGCCAGTCCGACCAGGACCGGCAGGTTGCTGTCCGGGTCGAGCAGAAGGTTGATCCCGGTGGTGAACGAGATCGCCTGCAGCACCGGGGTCGCCAGGCAGGCCAGCAGGGTGCGCCACCACAGCTGCGCCGCGGGCTGGGTGTAGGGAAGGCAGTAGCAGGCCAACGCGACCGGGGCGATCCCGGCCAGCACGATCAGCACCCCGATCCTCACGATCCAGGACGCGATCAGCGTGTACATCAGTACCACGATCAGCAGGCCGATCACCACCGCGAGCACACCCGTGGTCGGGTCGCTCATCGCGGCCACGATCCGCACCTGCACGAACTCGACCGCCTCCGGTCCGGCGGCGGCCTGGCCGACCATCGCTTCGGTGAGCGCGTTCGCGGTCACGATCAGCATCTGGCACAGCTGCCCGCCGAAGTGTGAGATCACAAACCCGAACACCAGCCGCGGCAGCAGCTCCTTGGCCCCGTACTGGGTCTGCACGCTGCTGTGGGTCATCGCGACCGCACCGGCGACGATGATCGCCAGCACGAAGCCGGCACTGACCACAAACGACGACCGGGCGGCGATCGTCGCCACCTGCGGGAACACTGTCACGTCCGGGGAGGTGAACACGCTGGCGCTCATGAACGCGATCAGCCCGCCGAGCAGGGCCTCCACCCGCTCGGCGAGCCACTTGAGCACCGCGTTCATCAGCCAGTCGGCCATCGCGGGGCGCCTTAGCCACCGAGAATGCTCTGCAGCACCTGCAGGATGATCGGCGCCAGCACCGCCAGGGCGTAGCCGAGCAGCGCCGACTTCATGTTGCCCTTGGCCTGCTCGACCTGCGCCGGGTCACCTCCGGCGGTGATGTACCGCAGGCCGCCGATGACCAGGAACAGGGTCGCGATGGCCGCGATGATCCCCATGATCCACAGCTTGAGGCCGTCGATGACCTCCGGCAGGCTGTTCGGCTGATCCGGTTCCTGAGCCATGATGAGGTCGGTGATGTGGGACAAGACGGTGTGGGTGAGGTGCATTGTGGGCTCCACAGCGTTCGTGGTGGCCGCCCGCGGTGGGCGCCTCGGGATGCCGGGCCGGTCCCGGGGGCGCTCCTTCCTGCGAGTGCGAAGGTCGGTTGTCAGTACGCCAACCCGGTCCCGGCCCACCACCCGGGGCTTGCTGCCCACCGGGGCGGGCATGCCATCGGCGGCATGCACCCGCCCAGACCGGGCCTGTCAGCGCGGACGAACTCCCCGACCGGTCTGACACGACCTGTCCGGACCTGACAGCCTCCCCGGACCGCAGCCGGGGCCGCGGCCCGCAGCCCCAAGGGCGGCCGGTCTCATCGGCCGACCCGGGATGCCGGGCGGGTCGCTGGGCGCGCCGCGCTCAGCTCACCACGGGTCAGGGCCTTGACCAGGGTCCGCTCGGCGCGTTTGCGACGCATCCGGATCACCGAGGCGGCAACGCCGTGCTCGGCGGCGATCTGCTCGACCAGCACGTCTCCCAGCCGGGTGGAGCCGATCAGGTCGGCCTGCGCCGCGGTGATGACCCCGGCGGCCACGGCCCGCCCGAGCAGCAGGTCGGGATGCCCGTACGGCCGGTGCGGGGCACCCGCGCCGGTGTGAAGGTCGGCGGGCAGCTCGACGGTGTCCTCCACCCGGCGGGCGGCGTACCCGGCACGCCAGGCCGCCCAGCACAGCCGCAGCCACAACCTGGGCCGTTCCAGGTCTTCGGTGCGTAGGGCGTGCAGGAACCCGGCGAGGATCTCCGAGTCGATGTCTTCGGCCAACCCGGGCAGCCCGCGGCTGAGCCGGGCGGCCATCCGGGTCAGCCCCGGCACGGCCACGCCGACCGCGCCGACCACCCACGCCGGCCCCCAGCTGCGGGCCGCTACAGCCAGCCGCTGCCACACCGCGTCCTGCACGGGCCTGGGGACCCCGGCCACGAGAATGTTCCGCAGCTCGTCCAGCGGGAGCATCCGGTCGGGCAGCCCGTCGATGCCGCGGCCGTCGAAGGCAAGCGGCGCCGGCTGGCAGACCAGCAGGGCGAAGTGGGTGTCGGCTTGGGTGATCGCGGTGCGCATGACGACCTCCAGGAAGTGATGCCCCGCCCGGTGCGGGGCGCCAACCTTCATTGCGGCAGGTCGACCTGACACCACAGCCGGTTGTCAGGCTCCGTCAGGCGCTGTCAGAACGGGCGGCCCTCAGGTGCGGCCTGTCAGGTTCCGGTCAGGACGTTGCGCAGTTCGATCGGCCTGTCAGGACCCGTCTGGGTGGTGTCAGTACGCCGACCGGTCCCGGGGCAGACCCGTCTATGAGCGACCCCACCCGCACCAGCGCACCCGACCCGATCGGCGAGATCGTGCCCGGGCAGCCACCGGTGCCGATCACCGTGTGGCACGTGCCGGCCCCGGCCCGGTCGCAGACCATGTCGCTGCCGATGGCGCAGCGGCTGGTCGCCGGCTTCACCCACCGCCACGACCTGGTGCTCGACCTGACAACCGGGCCGCAGCTGGCCCGCGCGGCCATGTCCGCACGCCGCCGTCACCGCCGGCACACCGCCGGAGGTTTCGACCACCCGGGTGAGCCGGCGGCGCTGCTGGTCACCCCGTGGCCACCCGACCGCAGCCAGCGGCCGGTGGAGTTCCTGTCCGTCTGCGCCGGGCGGCTGCAGCCCGGCGGGTGCGTGGCGCTGGTCATCGCCACCGGCGAAGTCACCATCCACCAGCGGCTCATCGCCGCCGGGCACGCCGCGGGACTGACCTACCTGCAGCACTACATCGCCGCCCACCAGCTGCGCCTGACCGGAGCCCGGCTGACGATCCACGAGCAGCACCTGCGGGTACACACCGACGTGGTTGTCCTGGCCCTGCCTACCGACGCGGAGGGCGGCTGATGGGCGGGCTGCCGCTGACCTCGGTGTGGCTGACCTGCCAGCAGCCGGCCCGTGACCAGCGCCGCGGAAGGTACGTGCCGGAGACCTCCAGCCACCCGGCGAAGATGCTGCCAGCGTTGGCCGCCCACGCGATAACCGCCTACACCCGCCCGGGGGAGATGGTGCTCGACCCGATGTGCGGGTCGGGCACCACCCTGGTCGAAGCCGTCCGGTCCGGCCGGCACAGCATCGGTGTCGACATCGAACCGCGGTTCACCGGACTGGCCCGGGCCAACCTGCGCCTGGCCGGCGAACACCACGCGCCCGGCCGGGGGCGGGTGGTCACCGGCGACGCCACCGACCTGCCCCGGCTGCTGCCCAACCGGCTACGCGGCCAGGTCGCGCTGGTGGTCACCTCACCACCGTACGGGCGGCGAACCCACGGCCTGGTCAAGGCGACCGCCGGTCACGGAGTCCACAAACGCGACCACCGATACGGCCAGCGCGGCGGCGGCAACATCGCCTACGCCGGATGGGGCGGCCTGATCGAAGGTTTCGCGCAGATCATGGCCGGCTGCTACGCGATGCTGCGCCCCGGTGGGCTCGCGGTGATCGCGTGCCGGCCGGTCCGCCGCCGCCCCGCTGACCTGATCGACCTTCCCGGGCAGCTGCTCGCAGCCGCCATGGCGGTCGGCTACCAGCCGGTGGAGCGGTGCGCGGCGCTGCTGGCCGCCGTCCGGGACAGGCAGGTCATCCACCGGGCGAACATGTTCGGGCTTCTGGCCGTACGCCGGGCACGAGGCAACGGCATCCCCGCAGCGGTGATAGCGCACGAGGACGTGTATGTCGTCCAGCGCCCGCCCGCCTGAACCGCGGCGCGACCAGGGCACCGGCCATCCCCGGCGTGACAACGGGGGACCAGGTCCTTCGGCGGCGACACCCCCGCCGGTTGGGTTCACCGGTCGGCGCCCTCGCCCCGGCGATCCTGTCAGATTCTCGTGCGGTCTGTCAGGTCCCGAAACCTGACAGGACCGTGCAGTGACAGGTCA
The DNA here is from genome assembly GCA_009377645.1 of Micromonosporaceae bacterium. GTDB lineage: Bacteria > Actinomycetota > Actinomycetes > Mycobacteriales > Micromonosporaceae > Natronosporangium. The sequence goes on from WHTQ01000023.1 coordinate 25,806, forward strand.
TCGAGCTACCGTCGCCGTATCTTCTCCTGAACCAATCACATCCCGGTGCACCCCGCCGCCACCAGCTCCACCGCGCGCCAGCTCGCAGCGCCCACCGACAACCGGTCGGCCACCTTGGCCCGCGACCCAAAGGCAGCCAGACACCCGCACACCGCCACCCCAGCCGGGCTCAGCCGCCCTGGCCCACCGGGCCATGCCCACGCGCGTGCGCACCCTCAGGCCGGCTGGCCACCCCCTGGCGGACTTCCCAGATCACCCGAACCCACCCATGGACCAGGCAGCTGGTTCCGGTGAGCAGCCAACCCCTGTACCACAAGGCCCTCAGCAGGTGTCACCCAGCCGGGTGACACCCAACCGTCACTACCGGAAGGAGCGTGCCCGCAATGGCGCACGAGATCGAACAGTTCCACGACGGCACCGCCGCGTTCTTCGCCGCCCGCACCGACGCCTGGCACCAGCTGGGTACCGTCACCACCGGCTGCCTGTCCGCAGCCGAGGTGATGGAAACCGCGTACCTGGGCGGCTGGGACGTGCGCAAGGAGAAACTGCGCACCGTCGAGTCCAACGCGAAGGTGCCGGCGAAGTTCGCCACCACCCGCGTACATCCCAAGTCCGGGCAGCGGGAAGTCCTCGGCCTGGTCGGCGCCAAGTACCAGGTCGTGCAGAACGAGCAGGCGTGCGAGCTGCTCGACATGATCGTCGGCGAGACCGGGGCGCACTTCGAGACCGCCGGCAGCCTGCGCGGCGGCCGGGAGGTGTTCGTCACGATGAAGCTGCCCGACACGATGACCGTGGCCGGCGTCGACGCCATGGACCTGTACCTGGCGGTGTGCACCTCCCACGACACCTCCCGGCTCGCCCGGGCGCTGCTCACCCCGGTCCGGATCGTGTGCGCCAACACCCAGGCGGCGGCGTTCGCGGACAACAAGGGCGAGTACACGTTCCGGCACACCGGTGATGTCACCGCCAAGCTGGCCGAGGTCCGGCAGGCGCTGAGCCTGGTGCCGACCTACCTGGACCAGTTCCAGCAGGCCGCCGAGGAGATGCTCGCCACCGGGCTGGTGTGGCCCCAGCTACAGGCTCTTGCCCGCGAGCTGTGGCCGCTGGGCGAGGACGCCGGCGAACCAGCGTTCCTCAAGCAGATGTCCCGCGACCGGGACCTGAAGAACCTGTTCGAGCAGGCCCCCACCCAGGAGCCGATCCGCGGCACCGCCTGGGCCGGCTACCAGGCCATCACCGAATGGCTCGACCACGCCCAGCCGGCCCGAAGCGAGCACCACCGCGCCAACAAGGTCCTCACCGACAACGCGGTCACCACCCTCAAACGGCGCGCCTTCTTCACCCTGGCCGCCTAAACCCCACCCATCCCCACCGGCGCGGCCGTGCACACCGGAACTCCCCGGGTGCGCGGCCCGCGCCTTCCACCTCTCCAAAGTGGAGGACAGCATCGTGAGCAACCACGACACACCGGCCACGTCGGTGCCCAGCCCCCGTGACCTGCCCGGGGAGCTGATCGGCGGAGTGTGGGCATACGTCGCCACCGCACCCGAGCCGCAGCTGAGCATCACCGGCCACCACGCAGTCATCACCGAAGTGCGGTTCGTTTGGACCGGCGTGTACTGCGCCTGGTGCCGCCGCACGCTGCACCTGTACACCGACGGTGGCCGGGTCGAGGCCGGCATCCGCACCAGTCACAGCCGCACTCGCGGCACCGCCTGCTTCTACCAAATCCACCGGCCGGCCAGCGCGCCCACCCTGCCGGTGGCCTGCCCGGACCCCCTGTGCCCCAGCCACCGCCACCGCGCCCCCTCCGGCGGCGTCGGCGCAGCCACCGGCTGGATGACCGGCCGGTGGTCCCTGACCGCCGAGGCGCAAGACCTGTGCGCCACCAGGATCAGCCCGCCGGGGCGGCCCGGGCCCGCGCACCCGCAGACATGGCGACTGCTCAGCCAGGCGTGGGACGTGCTGCGGGCCGGCTACCCCGGCCTGGCCACCCTCGCCGACACCAACTACCGCCGCCGGCACCACCTCGACCGATAGCCAGCCACCGGCACCCCCGGAGCCCACCGTTCGGGCCGCTGCCACGACACCGGCCCCCCGTTGGGCATCCATAGCATGCAGCTCGAACCACAACCAGCGAAAAGGCGCACCCATGAACAGAGTCATTCGTGAGATCGACCGGGGAACGCGGATCGTCTCCGGCGTTGAAGTGACCATCACCGAACTCATCTGGGACAACGACGGCCGCAGCTTCGAGGTGCACCGCACCGACACCGGTGAAGACCTGACCGCAGACGTCGGCTTTCGACACCCTACCTAACGACGAGCAGGTCGTCGCCCTGCTGGACTGGACCACCAACCAGCCCGGCCGGTGGTTCTGCAGAGGCTGCGGCACCAGCATCGATGCCGCTGACCCGGACCTGGTGGCCGATCACCCACGTAACTGCGACCTGGTCGACGGCGCCGGCAACCCCGCGCCAGGTGGTTGGCGTGACCGACCGACACCCCACCTGACAGAGATCGCTCGGACGGGTGAACCCCCGAGTTGGAGGAGTCCAATGTCCATCCCCACCTTCGCGACCACCGGAGTGGTCGCGTCCCTTGTCACCGCCCACCCGGCGACGAGCCGGCCCGTTCAGCTCCGGCCGATGCTGATCCAGCGGGTACGCCCGATCGGCGGGCCGCGATGAGCGCCCACAAAGTGTTCCACCTGATGCGGTGGGCGTGGGATGTCACCGAAGGGCATCGGCTGGCCACCGGCTACCCGATCCACCAGGTCGACATCACCGTGCTCGCCGGCATGGCCGGGCTCATCGGCATCAACCCGGCCCACCTAGAACGGGTCGACCTCGCCCGGCCGCTGCTGTTGGCGCCGGTTCCCGAGCTGGGCAACCTCGTCATCGACGGCTGGCACCGGGTGCACCAGGCGCTGCGAACCGGGATCACCCACCTGCCCGCGCGGCTGCTCACCAGCGAAGACGAACAACGCATCCGCATCAAAACTTGACCCGCCCCGCCGCTCACGGTCCGATGTGGGCGGCACCACCAGCAACGAACGGCCCGCCACCCGGCGGGCCGTCATCACGAATAGGCCCGGGACGCCACGCCTGCAAAACGATGCGTCCCGGGTTCTCCAACCGAACTGGAGGACTCCAGTGTTCACCCTTCCCATCGCGATCGCCACAGGGGTGGTCGCATTCGCTGCCGGGTGGCTGTGGTCCGCCCGGACCCTCCACCGGCTCCGCAAACTGCTGGAGCTGGCGCTGTGGACCTGCGGACATGACCAGCTCACCGGGCTGCCCAACCGTGGCAACGCCGAGCACTTGTTCGGTCGTCGCGCCGCCGCCGGCCGGCCGACCGTGATCGCCCTGCTGGACCTGGACCGGTTCAAGCAGGTCAACGACACTTACGGCCACGGCGCCGGGGACCAGCTGCTCGTCGCCGTCGCCGGCCGGCTCGCACAGGCCGCCGCCGGCCGGCCGACCGTGATCGCCCTGCTGGACCTGGACCGGTTCAAGCAGGTCAACGACACTTACGGCCACGGCGCCGGGGACCAGCTGCTCGTCGCCGTCGCCGGCCGGCTCGCACAGGCCGCCGCCGGCTACGGCGGGCACGCCGCCCGGCTGTCCGGTGACGAGTTCCTCCTGCTGCTGCCGATCCACCCCGGTAACTTCCTGCACCCGGTCGCCACGATCCTGCGCGAGATCGCCACACCGGTGCAGATCACCACCGAGGAGGCGGTGACGCTTACCCCGGCCGCCACCGCCGGAGCGAGCTGGTTCGACGGCGTCAACGGCAGCTGGGACAGGCTGCTGCGGCAGGCCGACCTCGCCCTTTACCACGCCCGCGCCTGCGGGCTGGCCTACGAGCCGTACCGGCCCGGGATGCGCATGCCCGACCGGCCGCACCGGCGCGGGCAACGGCTTCGCGACCAGCACCGGGAGGCGTCGGCATGACCGCCACCCAGGAGATGGCCTGCCAGCAGTGCCACAAGCCGCTGAACAGCCTCGACGACACCTACATCCACCCGCTCGGGTCCGTAGCCGACGGGCACGAGCCGGTGCCCGTGCCCGCCATCGGGCTGGACACCATCGCCCGCCGGTGCGACTTCTGCGGCGACCCGTACCCGGCCTGGACCCTGGCCTCCGGCGAGGTCGCCGCGATCGCGCTGGGCCAGACCGGTGGGCTGGTACAGAACTACGGCGACCGGTGGGCGGCCTGCACCGCCTGCGAGCTGCTGGTCGGCTCGGGTCGGATCGAACCGCTGGTCGACCGGGCCACCGCAGCCCTCGGCCTGCGGCGCGACCCCGCCGGCCGGCACCGCATCGCGCAGCTGCACGCCGCGTTCCTGCACACCCGGCAACCCGGCCGCACCCTGATCACCACCACCGCCTGGCCGGCCAACGTGCTCACCGCCCGGGACCTGCCGAGGATCCGAGACCGGCTCACCCACCTCTGCCGCGGCGGCGACACCCTACCCGGCCAGCTCGGCGACCCCGAGCTGCGCCGCACCATCGCCGAGGGTCTCGACCAGGCCAGGCTGTACTGGATCGACCCCGAGTTCACCGTCCTGGCCGACCACGCCGCTGACCAGCTACCCGAGACCACCATCGACCCCGAGGACCTGCCCGCCGCCGACGGGCTGCTCGTCTGGGCAAGCCCGGTCCACGACGCCACCATCGCGGCGGCGTCCTGGACCACCCAACCCCACGGGTACCAGCTGGTCAGCTACCGGTCGATCGGCCGTGGGCTCGACAACAACGCAGCTCAGCACCTGCGGGAGCAGGTCGGGTGGCTGGTCCCCATGCGCACGGCCACGGTCGGCCCGCGCCAGCCTGCGGCCGGCCGCGGCCACACCGCGGCCCTGGTCGCGACCTGGCTGCTGATCGCGCAGAAGGTCACCGAAACGATCCCCGCCGACCTGGGCCGTGCCATCCGCAAGGCATACAGCCGGCAGCGTCGGCCAGCCCCCGAGGTGCGGATCGTCCGGATCAAACCCCGTCCCCACACCCGTGGCATCACAGTGCGCCGCGGCGCGTCCCACGGCGGTCGGGAGCCGCTGCTGGAACGCGAGTGGGTCGGCGAGCACTGGAAACAGCAGCCCTACGGCCCGGGCCGCAGCCGGCGAAAGCTCATCTACGTCGCCCCGTACCTGCGCGGCCCGGACGACCAGCCCATCCGCGCCAGCAGCTCCGTCCGCGTGCTCGGCACCACCCGCACCCACACACCCCGAGAAGACAAGGAGTAAACCGCCATGGGAACCGACATGATCATCCGCACGTTGTACGTGATCGCGGGTACCGAACCCGACTTCGCCGCCGGCAAAGCCGCCGCGGCCAGGCTGGTCGCTGGCGCCGAACCTGCCGAGCTGGACGTCGTCCTCGACGAAGGCTGGGCGGCGGACATCGAACCCACCACACATCGCCGCAACGGCGAGCCCACCCACCATCTGCCCACCGACCAGGCACGTCAGCTCATCGCCCACACCCTCGATGAACTACTGGAAGGCGCCGCCAGAACCTGCACCTCCCGAGAGGTCGACCGCTACCACCTCGGCAGCGGCCAGAGCCCCGGTGTGGAGATGTACGCCACCGGCGGGCCCAACGGAGCCGAATCCAGCTTCGCGTTCACGGCCTGGGACATCCTGGTCGAGGACCACCGCCTACCCGCAGGTTGGTCCGCCACCATCAACAACGCCATCGGGCTGGTAGACCCAGCCGGGAACGGCCGAGTCGCCGCGACCGTCACCTTCCGCACCTGGAGCTGACAACCTGCTCGTGCGGTGTGGGCCAGTTGGCCCCCACCGCACACAGAAGATTGCAGTACTCCAGCGGCTCACCCGCCGCTTCAGTCATGTCTCAAACTACGCGCCTTTCGACGCCGGCCAGGTCGGCGATCTGCCCACCTGGGACTGGCAACCGCCAGACCCACCTACCCACCCGTTGACCCTTCCGGGGACCGCGCCGGCCGTGTGCCTTAACCCCGGGGACGCCCCGGGGTGGGTACGCGGCCCGGCGTGGTGTCCCGGTGAACTCCCGAGGGAGGACCACCGTGCACGACACATCACCACTGAAATTCGACCCCTTCGAACCGTCCGCGCAGATCGAGTCCCTTCTGACCGCCGTCGCATCGAGGCCGGCCGCCTGCGAGGGAATGCGGGCGATGATGCAACGGGAGCCCGAGTTCAGGAGCCCGTTGGAGGCGAAGCTCACCGGCATCGCCCTGGACCCGCCCGGTCGCTACTTCGCTGACCAGGTGTTGGACGCCTACTGGTCGGACGAGCCGCGTAAGCAAGACGCGCTGAGCTCCAGCAGCACCGACCGCGAGGTCATCATCGGTAGCGGATTCCACGCAGCGGTGTACGCAGCAACCCGTGTCCTCTGCGGATATCAGAAACCACTTGTGTTGGAACGGAACGAGCGGGCCGGTGGCACCTTCGCCATGACCGCGCGGCCGACGTTCTACCTCAACTCCCGTAACCGCGCGGGAAGCGGAGGACTGGCAGGCGACCAGAGGGCAAGCCTGAACTACCTGCCGGGCGCACCGATCCAGGCAGCGAACGTATCCATGTTGGAGTACCAGACGAACACAGACGTGGCGTTCACTATTCGGCTGGCGTTGGCACAGTTCGCCGATGTGGTGACCAACGCAAAGGTCCTGTCCGTCTCTCGTGACGGAACCGGAGCGGAGATCGAGATCGAGGATCGCGACCCTCTCCTCGCCGGGCGTGTCATCGACGCGCGGGGACTGGGTGATCCGTACAACCAGGACGTCGCCAACGGCACAACGGTCCTAACCTTCCCGCAGTTCATGCAGCGCATGGCAAGCATGTGGCCGCTGCGTGGTGTGCGTCGTGTTGGGGTTGTCGGTGGTGGGGACTCTGCCAAGTGCGCCGTCGAGTCGTTCCTTGGCATCGCGCCGCAGCCGTTCATGGCAGCTGCTGCGCTGGACAGTGTGGACCGGATCGACTGGTACTCCGACGAACTGCCGACTACCTGCGACCGGTGGCAGCAGGAGATCCGTGGCAGGTATCAGGCCATTGGTCGCTACCTCCGGCCGGACCGTCTCGGCATGCGGCGCCTCAACGTGTTGGGTCGTCGGGCACGGCCAGTCGCGCTGCCCGGCATGGGACTCATTGATGGTCGCACGTACGACCTCGTCGTCCTCTGCACAGGCAGCAGGGATACGGCCATCGAAGGGCTTGACTTAGCGTCCTTCGATGAGTACACGATTCCGAACGCGAATGTCGTCGCCCGTGAGCACTACAACCTGCCCGCGTTCCGTGTCGGCCCACATGCAAGATTGCCATTCACTCGGCAGGAACGCGAGGATGGAGTTGCGGACATCTCCGCCAATGCCGTCTCGATGTTCCGGACCGCGTACAAGACAGCCGCATTGGCGGCAACGCTTCGTGCAGTGACGCGGGAATAGGGCACGGACCCTGCTGGGTGCTGCATGACGCGCCGACCTACACCGGCAACCGTCAAGACGACGACGACCTGCGCCGCCACCTGTAGGCCAAGTACACCGCCACATGAACCCTGCTCGCGCAACGACGCGCGCGGCAACGCCATCGACGAGACCGTGCAGCCGCCCTGCTCCAGCTTGCGGCTGCAGCGGGGCCCCGCTGCGACGCGCCGAACTGGCAGCAGCCATCCGAAGCCAATGCGGCGGGCGACCCGACGACACCCAACTGCACCGCACCCTCCACGGGCTCGCCGCCCACCAGCTCGTCCGGGCAACCACCATCGATGGTCATAAACAGTATGAATTCACGCAAACCGGGCAACAGCGTGTCGCCCGCCTCGAGGCACTCGTACGCCTCAGCTCCAATGGCGTGAAGCCGCCGGCGACCAGAATGGCGGAGGCAACCCGCCGGGCTGAGTCCACCGCCGGAACCCGTCCAACAGCCGAGCGGTCTCGGTTCACTACTCGAAGGTCAACGGTGGTTGGCCCTCGGCGGCTGGTTGGGAGTTGCCCTCGATGCGCAGCGCGGCAGCTGCCGCCAGCTCGCCGATGGTCGGTTGGCCCGGCCACACCCTGTCGATAAGGGTGGTGAGCAGGACGGCGGCGGCGACGGTATCCCACAACGCTCGGTGTGGTTGGCTATCGGCTGCGAGAGTGTTGATCTGTTCAGCCAGGCCGTGATGCGCCACGAGGTGGGCGAGTCCGTTGCCGGTGGTGGTCTTCAGGTGCCGGGCGAGTCGCAGCGTGTCGATCAGGCCGGCCGGGGTGATGCGGGGACATCGGCGGTGTAGCAGTCGCCAGTCCACGCGTCGGTTCCCTCGGCCTGATGGCGAGGACGGACGTGACTTGGGGTCTGCTTCTGCAGGTCAGTCGGGATGAGGACGCTGCGAACGTGTGCGACATGTGTAGTGCACCTGGATGGGACGGTAGGCAAACAGGCTGGCGGGTTTGAGGGTGGGCGGCATAGGGCCTACTGATCGGTTGCGGCCGATCCATGCCATCATCTGCCTGGCCAGACGTCGCACCAACGTGCTGTGGGCAACTCGTGCGCGATAACCGCACTGGCACCCCGAGCCACCTACGACTCTGTCCATGCACTTGAGGTAGCCCAGCAGAGGATAGGCCGCGTCGAGGAGCGGGTGGCGGAAGGCGACCTGCTCCAGATCGGTGAAGCGCAGCCGGTCGTTTGACCAGAGGCTCAGTCCGCCAGCTGAGATGGTGTCGCTGGCGGGGTGGTGTGACCGGCCGGGGAGGTGCCGCGCCGGGACCTTCTCCGCGCCCGCAGCAGCTCGATGATGATCGGCAGCACGGAGAGGAGCACGATGCTGACCAGGATCAGCTCGATGTTGGCGGAGACGAACCGGGCCTGGCCGAGAAGGTAGCCCGCCACGGTCACGCCTGTGCCCCACAGGATCCCGCCGAGCACGTTGTAGATCACGAAGGTGCGGTAGGTCATGTTGCTGACGCCCGCGACGATAGGGGTGAAGGTCCGGACGATCGGCACGAACCGGGCCAGTACGATGGACCGGGCGCCGTACCTCTCGAAGAACTCGTGCGCCTTGACTAGGTACTCCTGTTTGAAAAGTCGGGAGTTGGGCCGCCGGAACAGGGCCGGCCCGACGCTGCGGCCGAACAGGTAGCCCGCCTGGTCGCCGGCGATCGCGGCAAGGGTGATCAGCAGGCAGACCAGCCACAGCGGGTAGTCGATGTACCGCCCGTCGGCGACGAGCAGGCCGGCGGTGAACAGCAGCGAGTCACCGGGTAGGAAGAACCCGATCAGCAGCCCGGACTCGGCGAAGACGATGACCAGGATGCCGAGCAGGCCGAACGTGGAGATCAGGCGCTCGGGGTCCAGGAAGTCCGGGCCGAGAGCCGACAGCGCCGCGGGTGTCGACACGTGAGGAACCTCCAAGCTTGGCGGGCATGGAGGTGGCCGCCGGTCCGGCTGTCCTCCGACCCGGCAGTCTAGCCCGCCCGATCTCCTTCTCCCGGCCGATCAGGTCGTGGCTGCCCCGGTCGATTTCTGGTCTGGGTGTAGGCGAGCTGCCACGGCACGCTGGTCACCACCACGCCCGGCTCGTATCGCAGCCTGGCCTTGAGGCGCAGCGTGCTCTGGTTGTGGAGCAGCTGCTCCCACCAGTGGCCCAGGACGTACTCGGGTACGAACACGGTGACCAGCTCCCCGGGCTGCCGGCGCTGGATCGCGTTGACGTGGTCGAGGACCGGCCGGGTGATCTCCCGGTAGGGCGCGTCGATGACGGTGAGCGGTACCGGGATGCCGCGCCGTTCCCATTCCCGGACCAGCGCGCGGGTGTCGTCCTCGTCGAGGTTGACGGTCACCGCGGCCAGCGTGTCGGGGCGGGTGGCCCGCGCGTAGGCCAGCGCCCGGATGGTCGGCTGGTGCAGCCTGCTGATGAGTACGATCGCGTGGTTGCGGCTGGGCGGCATCGGCCGGTCCGCTCTGGGCGCAAGCTCACGCGCGACCTGGCCGTAGTGGCGGCGGATGCCGCGCATGGTCAGGTAGATCACCGCCATGGCGGCGATCGAGATCCAGGCGCCCTGGGTGAACTTGGTGGCCAGCACCAGCACGAGTACGAACCCGGTCATCATCGCCCCGAAGCCGTTGACCGTACGGGAGCGGAGCATGGCGCGGCGCCGGGCGGGGTCGCGTTCGGTGCGGAGCAGCTGGTTCCAGTGCCGGATCATGCCGGTCTGGGACAGCGTGAACGACACGAACACGCCGACGATGTAGAGCTGGATCAGCCGGGTTTCGCTGGCGTTGAACGCCACGATGAGCACGGTGGCGAACCCGGCCAGGAACACGATGCCGTTGGAGAAGGCCAACCGGTCGCCGCGGGTGTACAGCTGGCGGGGCAGGTACCGGTCCTGGGCCAGGATCGAGCCGAGCACCGGGAACCCGTTGTAGGCGGTGTTGGCGGCCAGGAACAGGATCAGAGCGGTGACCGCGGTGACCAGTACCAGCGCCGCGGTGCTGCCGGAGAACACCGCGTCGGCGAGCTGGGCGGTGACGGTCTTCTGCTGGTAGCCGGCTGGCGCGCCGGCCAGCTGCGTGGCCGGGTCCTCGGCGTACACCAGCCCGGTGTAGCGGGCCAGCAGGATGATGCCCAGGAACATGCTCGCCGCGACCACGCCCAGGATCAGCAGCGTGGTGGCGGCGTTGCGGCCCTTCGGGGGCCGGAACGCGGGCACCCCGTTGGCGATCGCCTCCACCCCGGTCAACGCGGCGCAGCCGGACGAGAACGCCCGCACCAGCAGGAACACGAACGCGAACCCGGTCACCGCGTGCTCGGTCCGCAGCTCGAACCCGGCGCTCTCGGCCCGCACCTCGTGGCCCAGCACCAGGATGCGCAGCAGGCCGTAGCCGACCATCCCGAGCACCACGGCGATGAACAGGTAGGTCGGGATCGCGAACGCCAGCCCGGACTCCCGAACCCCGCGCAGGTTCATCCCGGTCAGCGCCACCACCACCGCGACCGCTAGCGCCACCCGGTGCTCGGCCACGAACGGGACCGCCGATGCCAGGTTGTTGATCCCGGAGGCGACCGAGACCGCCACCGTCAGCACGTAGTCCACAAGCAGCGCGCTAGCCACCGTCAGGCCGAACCGGCCGCCCAGGTTGACCGTGGCCACCTCGTAGTCCCCACCACCGGAGGTGTAGGCCCGGACGTTCTGCCGGTAGCTGGCCACTACTGTCAAGAGCACCAGCACCACTACCAGCGCCACCCACGGGGTGAAGGCGTAGGCGGTCAGGCCACCGATGGACAGAGTCAGCATGATCTCCGCCGGCGCGTACGCCACGCTCGACATCGGGTCCGAGGCGAACACCGGCAACGCGATCCGCTTCGGCAGCAGCGTGTGCTGCAACCGGTCGGAGCGGACCGGACGACCCACGAGCAGCTGCTTCAACAGCGAGACAGAGCTGACCACAGCCGCCAAGCCTAGGCCGGTCCGCGGTCACACCGCCTTCTGGTAGGCCGGAAGGTGCGGTGGACAGCACCACCGCCACCGCCGCGTTCGCGGACGGTCAGCCGCCAGCACATTGACCTGGCAGACGGCCTGGGGAGAAGGCCGAGGGGTCGAGGACGAGCGCAGCGGACGTCGAGAGTGCGACTGCGGCGTGCGTAACGGCGGCCGGCGTGTCTGCCTCAGTTGGACAGCAGCGTGTGCCGATGGTGCCACGCGAGGTGCAGCGTGGCCGCACCGGCGGGCTGCATTCGCGCCGGTGCGGCCAGCCGTGTAATCTCGTCGCGATCGAATTGGGCGCCGAGCAGACCGTCGGGTCCTAGCGTCTCGAACTCGCCCTCGGCGTTGGAGGTCACGAGCCCAGCGAATATGCGGTCGAACGTCGCCGCTTCGAACACGACGACGGTGAGCAGGTCGGTGGCGAAGGTGAGTGGGTCGGCACCGAGCCCCAGAAGGTATGGACGACAGGTTCCATCCGCGCGTGCCTGCTCGAGGTCGAGATAGAAGGGCCATCGCTCGTAGACCACGTCCTCGATCTCTGGTTCGCCGAGTAGCTCCTCGCTGTACTCGCGGGCGATGCACCGCCAGAGGTCAAGGTCGACCATCCAGCGGTCGCCTGCCTCACCGGCTGGTTGGAACATACCGACGGGAGCCAGCTGGTATGCGCCTCCGTTGGTGGCAACCTTGGCTGGGTCGCGCCAGTGGACCAGGAGCCGGGCATCATGTGCTCGGCGGTCGTAGCGGATGGTCAAGGTGGTTATCGCCACCAAGACCGGGCGGCCGCCCGGGTCGGTTGGGTCGCCGATCCGGTTCCGCAGGGGCAGGTCCGCAAGCGACGGGCGGCGACCGGCGCGGTGGTGGGTGGCGTACTCGTGGCCGGCAGCCTCGCCGATGTTGAGGACGTCATAGTAGGTGCCTGACGCAGCCCTGATCGAAGGGGGCGAGGCGGTCAGGTCCGCGGCGACGAGCCGGTAGGTGGGCCGGTCCACCAGCAACCGTGGGCGTTCGATCGCAGCCAGCGCCTCAGCGTAGGTGGCGGCCCGGTGCTCGCCGATCTTCGGCAACAGGTCAGCGGCTGCTGCGACCAACTCCTCGCGCGACTGATGGGCGTCGGGCCCAGTTACCGGCAGCGGCGTAAGCTCATTCAGCGGGATCGGCTCGGACGGGAGCCAGCCGGTACGGGTCAGCAACGTGGTGCCGTCCACCCGCGGCAAGTCCGGATACAGGTTGGCCGCCTGCTGGGTCAGCTCGCCTCGACGCTCACGTTGGTAGCCGCGGACCGCCCGCCAAGCCGCAGCGGTCGGCGTCGGATCGTCGTGGTCCGGCGCCGTGTTCGTGGAGCCAATCGTCACGCCGCCCAGGGTACCGGCATACCAGGCACGCGCTCCGCTAAGCAGCTCGTGCCGGTGAGCCCAGGCCAGGTGCAGGCAGGCGGCACCCGGTGATGCCAAGGGCTGATGCTCCAGCATCCTGTTCACCGTGTCATCGGTGAACAGGATACCTTTGGCGGCGCGGCTGCGATCGTCAGCGGTGACGGTGCGCCCCTCGGCGTTGACCCGCACGACCTCGCCGAAGATCTCGTCGAAGACGGAGCCGTCGATGACGACCGCGGTCATGATTGTGGCCGCCAGAGTCAGGGCGTCCAGCCCGACGCCGAGGCAAGTCACCGTCAGGCGACGTTCCTGGCGAGCGGCCTGCAGCCGCTGGTACAGCGGCCAGCGGTCGTAGTCGATCGGAGCGCCCCGACTGCCATCGTGTTCAGGCGCGCCGAGCAGTTCCTCGCTGAACTCCCGCACGATGTTGCGCCAGAGGTTGAAATCGTTGACCCGATCCCACCTCCCCACGCTGGATGGCTGGAACTCACCGGCCGGGATCACGTCATACATTCCACCCGCGGTCGCGACTCTGGTGGGGTCGCGCCAGTGCAGCAGGAACGAGGGCTGGCCGTGGTCGACACGGATAGTCAAGGTCGTCACCGCCGGGACCACCACGCGACTGGCGAGGTCGAACGGGTCGACGACCAATGCCCGGAGCGGCAGCTGGTGCCAGCCTGGCCCGCCACCGTCTGACGCACCTATTGCCGCAGCGGCGTACTCGTGCCCGAGTGCCTCGCAGACATCGAGCTTGTCGAAGTACGTGGCCAGCCCAAAGTCCAGCCTGCCCGCTCCTTGCTGCCATGACACGTCAAGCAGCCGGTAGCTGGGGCGGTTCTCGAACAGGCTCGGCGGGTCCACGTAACGTACCGCCGAGGTGTACCGGTCGAACTGCTTGCCCGGTACCCGCAGCGGCAGCAGCCGTCCTACCTCCGGCTCGTCACCCCGCACCCGCGCTGACAGGTCCCCAGCACGCCAGCCCAGCTCTACCCGCTCGAGGTCAATCGGACGCTCCGGCATCCAACCTCCGCGAGTAATCAATGCTGTGGCACCCACACGAGCCTCATCCGGATACAACCCCACGGCGCCGCGACCGAGGGCGGGTCGGCGGCGGTTCAGGTAGCGCCGCACATCCCGCCAGCTCCCTTGGTTGGCGGAGATCACCGCCGCCGACTGGTCATCCGCGCGTGGCGGACCATCGAACCGATCTGATGCCGTGTGGCTGGTTGCCGCGTCGCGTCGAAGGCTTTCCTCGTGGCCTGAGATGGCCGCGGGGATGGGCGTGGTCATCGACACCGTCGGTGTCGTCGCCTCGGAAATCTCGACAGTGAACCGTTGTTGAGCTTCCGCGCTGGCATGTTCGAGAACCGTGTCGAGCATCTGCTGAGTCTCCGGGCGAAGCTGCGTCTGCTCGCCCAGCTTTTCCCACCGCGAGACCGCGCTCGGCGCGATCCCCAGGCGACTGGCGAACTCCCGAACGCCCATGCGCAACGACATCCTCAGCGCGCGGGCCTCGCGGCCTGTCCACCGTTGTACCGTGATCACGAGTAGCTCCCGGGGCTGGCGCAGCGTTTGGTGCGTCGACAGTCTAGCGTGGATGACGGGGTCGTGCGACGTATGACGACCCGTCATCGTCTGGATCGATTATCCAACTGGTCATGGATCCCTGCTCGCCACCATGCGATGCAAGGCAAGCGGCCGCGGGTGGCCGTTCAGACGACGTGAACAGCGCCGCGTTCCCGGCCGGGCGGCACGCCGGAGGCGTTGAGGACTTGGCAACCGTGCTCCCATCTGCAGCCCTGATCATCGAGTGCGTACCTCGCGGCGGACCGTTGAACCGTGAACACTAGGTCTCTGAGCCGGCCATCAGGGGTCGTCAGCCCAGGACCCCGCATAACGTCTGGCGACAACAGCCGATCCGGCGTGTCAGAACGGAACTACGGCGTAGCCGGAACGGGACTGAACAGCCACATCTTTCGGTCGGCCGTTTCGAGGTACATGCTCTAAGAGGGACGATCGTGATCGTTCGCGTGAACGCCGTTTTGAGGTTCCGTCAGTTGTGCGCAAACGCTGGTCGCGTCACCGCACGGACTTGCCCGGTGTTCGCCTGCCAGGTGCAGCAGCCCGCCGCGCTGTCGTGGAGCGACTGGACGGAGCGATCGCGGTGCCAGAGCAGGCACACCCGGCTGGACAAGCGACCTGCGGAGCGAGGCCCGCCACACCCTCGCGACCTAGGCGAGTGAGGAGGAGATGATGTCGATGTTGCTCGACAGGCCCCGAGTCGGGTCGGAGGTGTGTGGTCGGTGACGAACCTAGACGGGCCGACGTTGCGGGCGGTGCGGGAGAGCATCGGGGTGCCGTTACGGCGGATCGCCCGGCAGGCGGGCATGTCGCACGGGCACCTGAGCAAGGTGGAGCGCGGTGAGCATGGGCGGCCGGTCACGCCGGCGATCATGGCCGCGTACGAGCGGGTGACCGGGGTGAGGCTGGCCGAGGCGGCGGTGGACGTGGCCCGGCGGCGGGATCGGGACACCGGCCGGCGGGGGCAGAGCTGGCGGCCGGGTCAGTTGACCGACATGCGCCGGCAGGCGTTCAACGCGGCGATCGGGGCGATCGCGATCGGTGGGCATCTGGGTGAGCCGACCGGCCGGCTGATCGACTCGACCGGCCGTCCGGTCACGCCGACCCCGCCGGAGCTAGTGGATGTGGACCAGCTGGTCCAGGTCACCGATCTGCTGACCGGGTTGGACCTGCGCCACGGGGGTGGGCTGGTCTCGCAGCTGTGCAAGGCGCTGCTGCGGTGGGCGGTGGTGATGCTCGATGCGGCCGGGATGACCGACCCGGCGCCGGTGCGCCTGTCCGCGGCGGTCAGTGCGCTGGCGGCCCGGGCCGGGTGGGCCGCCTTCGACACAGCGGCGCATGAGGCGGCCCGGAGCCTGTTCCGGCTGGCGTTGTACACGGCGGCCCGGGCGGGTGATCCGGACCTACGAGCCCACGTGCTGGCCGACGTGGCGGCGCAGCACAACCAGCTCGGCTACCACTTTGACGCGTTGGAGATCATCCGGCTGGCCGAAGGGGACGAGCGGGTCGCACCCGGGGTGCGGATGGTGCTGCACGGGGTGAAGGGACGCGACCCTAACGGGTCATAACGTCTAGCTGGGGAAACGCCCTCAGACCGAGTTGAGAGCGGCCCGGACGGCGCAGCAACGCCGCGACCCGGGCCTGACGGAGAGGAAGCTCCGCTATGTCCCACGATCCCACAACCCACCGCCGGCATCTCGCCGGTGACCACACCCGGTGCCGCCCCGGCTGGTGCCTCGCAGCGCGGGCCGGCCAGCTCGCCCGCGAGCTGAACGACACCCTCGACCAGCTCCACCAGCCGGCCGAGACGGTGACCTGTGCCGTCTGCGCCGGCCCCATCGAGTGGGCGCAGCACCCCGACCGCGATCAGGCCGGCTGGCGGCACCTGACCGCCGAACCCGGCCCGGCCCACGGCGCCTACCCGGCTGGCGGCCCGCTGCGGGTGCACGAGATCACCGACATGTGCGCCGGTCTCGGCTGCGGCTGCGGGCCGGCGGTGACCCGGTGAGCCGGGTCTCCGGCGAGGTCGTCCTCGACCTGGACCTGACCCGCCTGGCCGACCAGCTCGCACTACGGCTCGCCTCGGTGCTGATCACCGAGCAGCTGGCCGACCGGATCGCCTCGAAGGTGGCCGGGATGCTGGCGGAGCCGGCCGGCTCCGACGCGTACGACCGCGACCCGGGATCCCAGGATCCCGGCGCCGGTGACCGGCGGGGTGCCCGGTTCGGCGGCGTGGTCTCCGACTCCGGCACCGTCGACTACGACCAGGACACCGACCGGTGACCGGACACACGATCGCCGCCCGCGCCGCGGCCGCGCTGGTCGCCACGATCGCCGGTGCCGCGAGCTGGGAGCACATCGCCTCGGTGGCGTACGGCGCCGGGGAGCGCCCGTGGGTGGCCTACTCGCTGCCGGCCGCGATCGACGGGCTGATCGTGGTCGGGGTGGCGGCGCTGCTCGAGGATCGGCGGACAGGGCGGGTGCCGCGCGCCTCGGCCCGGCTGGCGGTCGCGGTCGGGGTGCTGGCCACCCTGGCCGCGAACATCGCCAGCGCCGAGCCGACCTGGACGGCCCGGCTGGTCGCGGTCGCGGCACCGGTGAGCTTCCTGCTCGCGGTCGAAGTGCTGACCCGCACCGGGCGGCAGCCGGCCACCGGGCGGACACCGGGGCGGACAGCGACCCGGACAACCCGGCGGACAGCGACCCGGACAGGCGCCGCGGCCAAGGTGGCCAAGGCGGCGGCCCGCCGGCCGGACGCGACGGCGGCCGAGCTGGCCAAGCTGGCCGGGGTCAGCCCGCGCACCGTCCGCCGGGTCAACGGCGCCCGGGTGGCCACCACTGCGGACACCGCCACGTCCTGACCCGACCACCCGACCGGCCCGGCGCCCCCGTGGTGCCGGGCCGGTTCGCGCTCACTGGTTCGGGTCGTCCGCGCCGTCCGGCGACCAGGACACCCCGGGCGGGTCCTCGTCGCCCTCGTCGTGCACCGGGTGGTCCGGGCCGACCAGCGGGTGCCCGACCCGGCCGGCGCGGGCGGACGCCGAGACCAACGACCCGCCGAGGTAGGCGGCATCGCGCGCGGTCAGCGACAGCAGCACCAGCCCGCACCGCGCGTCGGTGACGTGCACCCTGATCGTGCCGTCGCTCTGGCGGGTCGGGAACACGTCGAGGTAGATCAGGTCGTCCACCGGTGGCTGGTGATCGTCCACGGGGTCTCCTCCGGGTCGGGGTGCCGCCGGGCCGGCCCGGAGCCTCACTCAGCAGACCGGCCCGGCGATGCCGGTCACGTTATCGCGTATCCGAAGACCTGTGAAGACCTTCATAGGCAGAATTGTGCAGGGATGGGTAAGGCAGCAGCGGTCTACGTACGCGACTCGGACCTGCCGCTCTGGGAGCGCGCCGAGCGGTACGCCCGCGAGCGCCGCATGCCCATGTCCGGCCTCGTGATGGCCGCGCTCGAGGCGTACCTCGCCGAGCACGACCCGCAGCCGCCCCGCAAGCGCCGCTGAGCGCCCTACCGCCGCGGCAGCTCCACCACCGTGCCGTCCCACCGCGGCCGCGGCCAGTCGGCGCGTGGGTCGTACCCGCAGCGCGCCACCGACCCGTCGGCGGCCAACACCACCCGGGCCCGCTCGACCACCCGGGCCCGCTCGCCAGCGGACAGCGGCACCAACGCCGCGGCCACCCGGGCCCGGGCGGACGCCACCTGGCCCGGCTCGGCGGCCAGCCGCTCCACGTACCCGGCCAGCTCGGCCAGCTCCACCGCTGAGCGCACCAGCCCGGCCCGGTCGTCGGCCGGCGAGTCCCGCCTCACGCCGCCGTGCCCCACCGGGCCCGGGCTGCCTTCTGCGCCCGGCGAGACCGCGGCGTACGCCCCGCCGGCGCCGGGACGGCGGTCGGCTCGGCAACCCCGGTCGGCAGCGCCAGCGTGGACGTCAGCCGGCCGTACGCCAACCGCTGCTGGCGCTCCTCCCCGGCCAGCCGCACCCAAGCCGGCTCGGTGACCGGCACCGCGGCCAGCGCCTCCCGGATCGTGGCCATCCGGTCGGTCGTGCGCGCCAGCTCCAGCACCAGCACCAGCTCATGCGGGTCGAAGCTCAGCCGCTCAGCCACCAGCCACGCGTCCAGCTGGGTCAGGAAGGCCCGGCCGTCGGCGGCCAGGTCCGGCGGGGCGGTCAGCTTCCCCATGGTCTCCTCCAGCGGGTCGGAATCCGGTCTGTCGCCAAGCAGCGCACCGGGTGGCTGGCGCTATGCCGTGCCGGGGGCGAGATGACCGTCGATGGGAGGCACCCCCCACCCCCTGTGTGGACGGCTCAGCGGAAGAAGCCGGCGCTCGGCTGGTAGGTGCGACCGGCGGCCGGCCGGTAGCCGGTGGTGGAACCGTGCATCTCCCCCGATGCGCGCCTGGTGTGGAGCGCGTCGGCGAGGGCGTTGTCTTCCTCGTCGACCCGGTTGGCGCGGCCGTCGCTGAGCAGCGGAGCGAGATTCTCGCTGAGCCGTAGGGCGGCCAGCCTGGCGTGGCCGTGGTCGCCCCGCTGTGCGTGGTCGGCGACGATGCCGGTGGCGAGCCGCAGCGGCTCGACCAGGGCGTCCGGGACGTGGGTGTCGGCGAGGTACTCATCGACGGCGGCGGGGTCGCCGCAGAACGACACCGACCGCAGCGCCTCGAAGACCAGGTTGGCCGTGAGCTTGGGCATTGAATGTCTCCGATGGTCGAGTTTCGTGGTACCCGTCTGCCTTTCCGATCCCCGGATCGGAAGGTTGGTCGCCGATCCCGCGCGGCCGGCCGCGCCATGGCGAACACGGCCGGCCCCGCGTGGAAGGGAGGAAGGTCTCTCTCGGGATTAAGTTGTCCCGGCCCCGTTTCGGCCCCGGTGTCACCGGGTTCGCGATCACCGGCGGCGGCATCACCGGCGGTACCGGCCGGGGCCTGCTCCGGTTCCAGCATACTCGGTAGGTAGGTGTCTCCTTAGCCCGCCGTGCCGCCGGTGGTGGCCTGCTGGTGCTGCGGGTCGCGCTCAGCAGCGAGCTGGCCCAGCGCGGCGGCCAGGGTGCGCCACGACCGGGCGAGCTGGCCGCGGGAGTGGACGGCCAGCGCGGCGGCCTGGCGGGCGGCCTGGCCGAGCTCGGCGCGGGTCAGGTTGCCGTGGTCGAACTCGGCTCCGGTCATGGTGTAGTCCTCCTAGTTGCAGTGTCTACTCAGTACGAGGGGCAGCAGATCGGCTCGCCCCAGTCGTAGCCGTCGGGTCGGAACGCGGACGGCCAGCGCGCCACGTCGCCGTGCACGGTCGAGTCCGGATTGCGGACCTTGCGCACCAGCGTCCTAGGCTCGTCGTTGCCCGGCTCGTAGCTCGGGTTGGACACCCGCACCGACTTGCGCGCGGCGCCCCGTCTGGCGTCAAGCTCGGTGCCCAGCACGGCCGGCGACAGGCGGCGGACCGCCGCGTACCAGTCCTCTGAGCCGTGGCCCGGGTCGCGCCCGGCGACCATCAGCGCGGCGTGGAGCATCTCGTGAATCATCGTGTCCTGCACGCGCAGCCGGCCAGCCTTGAACAGCGACGAGAAGATGGTGATGCGCGGCCCGTGCTCCCACCCGCCGCGGGTCAGCCCGAGACAGTGGCCGTACGCGACCAGCCCGATGACGATCGGCAGCGTGGTCGGCAGCTCCGGATAGAGCCGGGCGCGGCACTGGTCGTAGACGTCGTGGACGTAGGCGCCTGCCTCGCCCCACAGGGTCACGGCAGCGTCCCTGTAGTCAGCGCAGCTATGTGGACTACTCATGGTGCTGTCCTTCCGTAGCGGGTGCGGCTACTCCGGGTAATGCCGGACATGTCGCCCGGCGCTGTGACCTGCGCGGGTGCGGTTGGTGCGGTTCTGCAGGTTCCCCCATACACGCGTGTGGGGGCAAAGCTGATAGACCGCACCAACCGCACCCTGACAGCCGTCGATACGTGTCAGGATTCATCGTCAGCGGCCAATCCGATACCGGACCAGAACGCCCGACCGTGGTCCGCCTTCGTGGTGTCGAAGCCCCGGTTCTTCAGCGCCGCGGTGAACGCCTTGTCGGTGCCCTCCTCCTCACCCTGCCCGCGGCACCACTCGGCCCAGGCGTGGTAGAGCTGCGCCGACTGGGTGCGGAACCCGGACGCCAGCAGGCACCGCTCATCCAGGAACCGGCCCAGCGCGTCCGACTCGGCCCGGTACTCCGCGGTGGCCTCGACCACCCGGCCCGGCTCGGCCAGCCCTTGGGTCTGCCACTGCCGGTACCCGTCGACCAGCCACGCCAGCACCGCCCCGCGTTCCAGGTCGAGCCGGGCGCCCAGCTCCTCGTCCCGCTCGGCCGGCGGCACCACCACGTCGAACGGGACCAGCCGCAGCCGACGCCAGATCCCCTCGTCGGTGCCGGTCACGATCGGCCGGTGGTTGGTGAGCATCAGGAACGTGTGCGACGGGTCGAACCACCAGAAGTCCTCCCGCATCCTGCGGGCCTTGACCCGGTCCCCGCCGGTGAGCCGCTTCACCGTTCCCTCGGCCAGTCGCCGGCCGGAGTCGGTTTCGTGCAGCACCGCCAGCCGCAGACCGAACAGGTCCGCCACCCCGGTGGGGTGGGCCTCGAAGGTGCGGGCGGTCAGCAGCTCGGGGTCTGCCGGGGCGGCGTAGTCGCCCAGCGTGGCCAGCACCACGGTTACGAGGGTGCCCTTTCCGTTGGCGCCGGCGCCGTGCAGGATCGGCAGGATGTGCTTGGTCTGCCGACCGGCCAGGGCGTGGCCGAGTAGCCGGCCGAGGAACGCCCGCATCGCCTCGTCCGGCTGGACCCGCCCGAGGAACTTGCCGAACTCCGGCCCGGCCGCGTCCGGGTCGTAGGCCGCCCCGGTGGTCTTGGTGAGCAGGTCGACCGGGTCGTGCGGGCGTAGCTCCATGGTGCGCAGGTCAAGGGTGCCGTTCGTGCAGTTGAGCAGGAACGGGTCCACGTCGAGCCGTTCCGGGGTAACCGCCACCATCTCCTCTGTGGAGGCCAGTTCCAACGCCCCGGACACGGCGGAGCGGCGTTCACCCTGACGGGCCAGCCGCACCGCCGATATGCGGGCGT
This sequence comes from Micromonosporaceae bacterium, assembly GCA_009377645.1. GTDB lineage: Bacteria > Actinomycetota > Actinomycetes > Mycobacteriales > Micromonosporaceae > Natronosporangium. The sequence continues at coordinate 47,301 of WHTQ01000023.1, forward strand.
CCTTGTCCGCTATGGCCATGGCCGTGGTGGTGATCTGCCGGGCGGTTACCTTCATCCACCGCTGTGCCTGCCCGTCTACGTCGGGCGCCCACCGGGTGCCGTCCCAGATCAGCCAGCGGCGCCACGCCGGGACGTAGCGGAGCCGGTCGCCGTAGACGTGTACGAGCCGGCGGGCGTAGCCCAGCTCGGACCACGGCTCGCCCGGCATTGGGTCGGCGCTGTTGCTGGACCCTTTGGCGGGCAAGGGTTTCGACCATCCGAGGTCCTCACCGGACAGTCCTAGCTCGGCCATGATTTCTCCCGTTTGCTTGCAGGCGTAGCAGGTGATGAAGATGCTGGAGCCGTCGCGTCCTATCCCGACGTGCAGCCCGTGGCCGTCGCCCGGGGCGCCGCACGACGGGCACTGATACCGGTCGCTGCGCTTACCCGGGTAGTGGGCATCAAGCAGCTTCCGGAGCCGACCCAGCCGGGCCGGCAGGTCGAGCACGCCCCAGCCGCGACCCGGTCCGTCCGGTGCGTGCAGGGCCTCGCTGGCCTGGCGGGCACGCTGGCGTAGTTCGGCCCGGCGCGACGGGTGGACGTAGCCGCGTACCCGCACAGCGGCCGGGTCGGCCGGGGGCCAGTCCGGATGCCGGAGTCGGTCCAGCGTCTCGCCGGGCAGGCAGCCCCGGCCGCACGGGTGCAGCCACCCGTCGCCGGTGACGTCCTGGTCGAGCCGGACCCGCCGGTCCCGGTGGACCGGGCAGGTCACGTACCAGGTGCCCGGGTCGTCCCGGCCGGGTTGCGGGTCGAGCTGGTAGGCGCTGGCCCGGTACAGGAACGCGGCCACCGGCGCGGACGGGTTGACGGTCTCGGCGTTCACCGGTCGCCACCTCCGACCGCGACCAGCCCGGCAGCGCGGCGGCATCGGCACGGCCGGCCGGGACGGTGCGGGTGCGGGGGTAGGTCGGGGTCGCATACTGAGTAGGTAGACTCGACGACAGACGTAGCCGCTTGGTCGCCGCTCGTCTGCGCCCCCCGGTTCTCCGGCCGGGGGGCCTCAACGTCTCTACGTCCCATCGCCGACACCGCCGATCGCGGGGACGGCCGGGATCAGCGACCGGATGCGGTCGAGCGTGTCGGGGTCGAGCGGCGGTGCCGTCTCGATGGCGCGGCGGATGGTGTGCTCGGTGACCGCCAGCGCCAGGGCGCGGCGGGCCTGGTCGGCGGCTTCGTGGTTGTGCCGGCGGACGTAGCCGCCCAGCTCGGAACGCAGACGTGCTAGCTCGGGTGCAACGGGCACCGTGGGACTCCCTGTCGGGTAGTCCATCCACGGTGCCCGTGTGGCTGGCCTTGGTTCCGCCGAGCGCGGCGGGGGCGTCCTACGTCGACAGGGAGCCTAGCATGCAGCTTAGGTGATGGTCTCCGTCTGGACACGCCCGGTCGCGCGCGCCCGGTCCACCGCCGGGCGCAGCTCCTCCCACCGCACCCGGTGAGCGAGCGTGGCCAGCGGCGCCGGTCCCCTGCCGGCGGCCCACCGGGCGAACCGTCCCCGGCCGGGACGGCCCCGGCCGCACCGGGTGCAGCTCGGCACGTCGAGAGTGCCGGACCAGTCGGCCGGCGGTTCGGTTACCTCGTGCAGCAGCGCCCGGCACCGTCCGTGCCGAATCTCCACCAGCGTCATGATGTCCCCTTCCACTCGATACTGACCCGCCCGGCGACCGGGACCTTATGCCCCTGCCCGACCGGCGCCACCGTGACGGTCACCAGGTCGCGGATCACGTCCCGGCGGGCGGCCAGCGGCATGTCGGCCCACAGCTGCGGAAGCGCGTCCCCGGCACCGGCCAGCGCACGCACCGCCGGCGGCAGCCCGGCCAGCTCGGCCCGCCGCTCAGCGTCGGCGATCTGGGTGCCAAGCTCCCGCTCCTGAACCGCCAGCGTCGCGTACGAGATGCCATCCGGGGACGCGGCCGAGCTGCGGGCCTCCTCCAGCCGCACCCGCAGCCGGCCGGCCTCGCCCCGGGCGGCCGCCACCTCCCGGTCGGCACCCTCACCGGCGCGGCGGAGCTTGCGGTACACGTCCTGCCGGGCCAGCCGCCCCAGCACGTAGGCGAGGATCAGCTCCTCGTACTCGGCACCGTCGACGTAGCCGCAGCCGCGGCGGCAGCCGTAGCGGCGGCGACCGCCGCGGCGCGCGTCGAACCGGCCGGCGTACCCGGAGCCGCACACGGTGCAGGTGCCGATGCCGGTCATCAGGTGTTCGGCCCGGGCCGAGCGCCAGCCGACCCCGTGGCGGGCCTGGAAGATTCGCTGTGCGGCCCAGAACGTCTCCTCGTCCACGATCCCGGGCCACAGCGCCGGGTAGGTTTCGTGTCCGCCGTTGTGGCGGCGGCGGCCGATATAGGCCGGGTTCTGGGCGATCCGGCGCACGGTGGAGAACAGCCACGGACCGCCGTAGCGGGTCGGCACCTGCCGGCCGTTCAGGTCGTCGGCGACCCGCTTGACCGGGTGCCCGTCCGCCACCCGGCCGATGATCTCCCGCACCACCGGTGCCTCGTCCGGGTGCTCCTCCTGGATCGGGTCCCGGGTGGTCGGGTCGTACCGGCGCACGAACCCGTACGGGACGGCGCCGTTGGGCCGGCCGGCCACCGCGGAGGCGGCGTGCCCACGCTTGACCCGCTCGCTGAGCCGGTCGGTTTCGTAGCTCGCGTCAACTCCGGAGTTGGCCAGGTCCTTGTAGTCGCGGGCCCGCCTCGGGTCGTAGGTCCGCTCATCGGACACGACGTGCAGCCTGACCCCATGGGTGCGGCACAACTCCAGCAGCTCCACCCACGTGGTCAGGTTTCGGTCGCCCCGGGCGGTCTCCCACACGATCACCACGTCTATCGCGCCGCTGACCAGGTCGGCACGGAGCCGGTCCCAGCCGGGCCGGGTCTTGCGGGCGTGCCGGCTGGCGCTGGTGCCGTCGTCGTACGAACCGACGTGCTGCCAGCTTTGCTCGGCGATGGCGGCCAGCCCGGCGGTGATCTGGTCGGTGACGCTCTTGGTCTTCCCCTTCGATTCCCTGCCATAGACAGCGGCCCGGGTCTTGCGGCTTCCCTTCATGCCGCGTACCGTACCACTAGAGAGCGGAACCTAAGGCCCGGGCCTACGCCGCGGCGGGCGATTTCCACGCCTGCCGGCAGCACGTCGGGCTGGCCGAGAATGCCTACGAGCTGGCCCGTACCGGCCAGCGGGAGGCACCCGGGTGGGTGGATCGGCTGGCCCGACCGACGCAGCTGTCGGCCATCACGGGACACGCCCTGGCCACGGTCGCATACCTCACGGGCGACCCGGCTGACCTGCCGGAGGCCGAGCAGCGGCTGGCTGCCGCGGTGGCCGGGTTCGATCCGGGCAGCCACGCCCGGCCCCGGGCGCTGTGCCTGGCCCGGTTGGCCGGGTTGCACCTGGCCGCCGGCGACCTCGACCAGGGCGTCGAGTACACCCGGCAGGCACTGCACGCCGTGGCCGGCATCCGGTCGGCCCGGCTGATCCACGCGATCGCCCAGCTCCGCACCGCTGCCGCCGCCCACCCGGACCAGGCCGCCCTGCCGGACCTGGTCGAGGAGATCGACGCCAGCATCGGGACACCCGACGAAGAACCTGATCCGGAGGGAGAATAGGCAGTCCCGCCACCCACGGGGGGTGAGGGGCCGCATTGGTTGCCTGCCCGGAGTGCCGGTAACGCCGGAGCGGCCTCGACAGCGTTTCCGGAACCATCTCCGGAAGCGCACCATCCGCTCACTAGCCACCTCCGGCACCGCGGCGTCTGCGAGACTCCAAACGGCCGTAGTGCAGACGGGGGCAGCCGACCGCCCGGCACGCTGTCCCGGCTGGCCGACTACCCTGCCGGGTGCTCAATATACCAGCGGCGTGGGTACTGCACGCTGCTGCGGCTCCAACGGCCCTTGCAGGCTGGCGTCGGCACCTGCTCCTGCTCCAACGCCGCCGCGATCCGGACCAGGGACAGACCCTGCTCGCGCGGCTCGGCGTCCCGCCACCCGGACTCGGGTACCGGCGTGGAGGGTCGCCCCAATCTGAGGCGCCGCCGGCACAAGCCGATGCCTCGGTGCGGAACAGGGGGTATCACCAGGGCCTCGGCGAGGTAGTGATATGTCCTGGTTAGACGTTGTTGGATGAGGCGCTGCCGGTGCGTGGCGGCGGCGGCGAAGCCGGCACGGTCACGCCGGTCCGGTTGACCGCGTCTACGGAATCGGCGTCGTTTGCGCGACGGCGATCTTCCAGCCGTCGGGCTCCGTACCGCGGTGAACGTGAGGCTGCCTCTGGTTGGCGTGGTGGGTCCTTCGCTGCGCTCGTCGGAGACGTGCTTGGCGCAGCTCACCAGCGCGACGTCGGGGCGAATGAAGCGGATGTCCTCGACTTCGAGACGGGTGAACACCTTGGCCATAGGGCTGTTCAGCCCGGCCGCCATCGCCGTGCGCAACGCCTCCCGCCCGAGGACGCGGCGCCCGGCGATGTTCACCAGCACCAGGTCGGGATGGTGCAGTGCGACGAACTCCTCAAGGTCGCTCTGGTGCCGGTCGGCGGCGGCGACGAGGTCGCGGATGGCGGTCAGGCTCTGCTGGTTGGTCATCGGAACTCCCAATTTCTCAGATGCGGAGTGATTCGCTCCGCATTCGGAACAGTACACCGGAGCGAAGCGCTCCGCAACCGGTAGGATGCGGGCGTGAGCAGGCCCACCCGACGTACCCACCGGCAGGCTGAGGCCGAAGCCAACGACCGTGCGTTGCTCGAAGCCGCACGTGAGGTCGTCGCCGTCGACGGCGCGCACGCCTCGGTCGCCGCGATCGCCGCGCGGGCCGGCGTGGGCATCGGCAGCCTCTACCGGCGGTACCGGACCAAGCAGGAGCTGTTTCAGCGGCTGGTCGTGATCGGGCTGGACCGCTGGCTCGCCGCGGCGCAGGCGGGTCTGGCCCACGACGACCCGTGGGACGGGCTCGCGCACTACCTCCTGGCCGGGATCGACATCGGCCAGGGGTCGCTGGGTGCGATCGCCGGCACCATCGAGATCACCGAGGAGATCACGGAGAAGAACCGGTGCTGCGACACGGCCGTCGACGCGCTCGTGGCCCGCGCGCACGCCGCCGGTGTGCTGCGCCCCGACGTGACCAGGACCGACCTGCATCTGCTGATCGAGCAGCTCGGCAAGTCGCCGATGATCGACCAGCTGCGCCGGCAGGGCCGCACCGACCTCGTCGACATGGCCATCCGCGCCCGCGCCCGCATCAACGCCATCGCCCTGGACGGACTGCGCGCCGGCGCCCCCCACCGGCTGCCCGGTGAGCCACCCGACAGCGCGTTGCTCTCCAGACGGTGGGAGCCGTCGGCGGACAACCCTCGGCCGTCATAAGGGTCACCGGCGTTGCCGGTTGGAATGTCGGTTTACGGTGTGGTGATGCCGAGGAATGCGAGGGGTCGGTGGGCGTCGCGGGCGTTGTGGCGTAAGGCTTTGGCGGTGTTGGTGACGCCGTAGTGGCGCAGGATGCCGATGGCGAGGTTGCGCAGGCTGGCCATAGCTCGCGGTCCGGTGCCGGTGCGCACCTGGGAGGCATCTTCGCCGTAGGTCACGTCCCGGATGTGGTGCAGGGCTTCGATCCGCCAGTGGCCGCGTAGGTAGTCGGCCAGGTGGGCCGGGCTGGCCTGGTAGGCGGACAGGTTAGTGACCGCGTAGACGGTCACGGTGCGCCAGCGGCGGCTGCCGATGGGTTTGGTGCGGCGGGTTATCTTCAGCGCCTGCACTGCGTGCGGGAATTGCAGGCCTGGGGTGGTCAGGACCTGCAGGCGGCGGATCTCGTCGCGGCCGTGACCACGGTTGCGGGTGTGGTCACCGACCGGCACGGCGCGCCAGGGCAGGGCTTTGAGCTGCCGGTAGAGCTGCGGCTGGTTGCGTTTGACGATGACCAGGTAAGCGGCGCGGTTAGCGACGAGAAACTCGGCATGCTCGCGCTGGGTGTGCAGTGCGTCGGCGGTGATGACGGTGCGAGTCAGCTCCAGCGGTTGCAGCAGCGGCCGGAACGCGGTGATCTCATTGCGCTTTGCGTCGACGGCGACCTGGCCGAGCACTGCGGTGGTGGTGTGGTGCATGGCCGCGAGCAGGTGGATAGGCCCGGTGGTCTGGTTGCTGCTGCCGCGTGGGGTCTTGCCGTCCACGGCGATTGCGGGCCACGGCCCGCGTGGGGTCGGCGGCTCGATCGCTGGCGGCGCCGACATCGGCGACAGCCCGGCCAGCCACGCGCCGACCGCGCCATCGAGGGCGTCGCCGTCGATGCCGACCAACACCCGGCGCACCGTGGACTCATCAGGTGCCCGCATGATGCCGGTCAGCGGATCTGCGCGCACCCCCAGTGCGGTCAGCACGTCGGCGGGGGCGTCAGCGGCCCATTCCCCGATCGCCGTCAGGGACCTGGCTCCAGCCAGCACCGCGCAAACCGCTACCGACAACAGGCTCGCCAGCCGGTGGCGCACACCGCGGCGGTCACGCGGATCGGGCACGGTGGCCAGGTGGGCCACAAGCCCAGCGTCAGCTGGGGTGGGCTGGTCGCGGTGGCCCAGGCGAGCGGCGAGTCGGGCAAGCAGGGATGATGGACAGGCAGGCACGGTCTTCCTTCAAGATCAGCGGATTCGACACCCAAATGATCTCGGTGACCGTGCCTGCTTCACTGACGGAGCCCCACCAGGAGCGCCTCACCCAAGAACCTCTAATCAGGACATATCGCTACCTTGCCGGGGCCTTGGGGGTATCACGGCGACGAGCCAGTGCCCAATGGCAAGGTAGGCTCGTGAACGCACGACCTCTCGGCGACTATGAACAACTGCTCCGGCAGACCGCCCGAACGTGGGCTGCCGGCACCGTCGTACACGGGTCAGGCGTCCTCGACGATCTCGTCGCGGGCATCAACCGACATCGAAACACCGACTGGACCAGCACCTACTGGCGACGTCTGGACCCCCGCGCGGCCGCGATCGGCTGCGTGCCGTGGCTGACAGATGCAGCCGTTGTCGACGCCCTCTTGCAACTCGATCAATGCTGCATCGTCGTGGACAAGCAGCAGCCGGAGTACCCAGCCGTGAGGCGCCTCGCGGCGGAGGGCAGACCCTTGTCGAGCGCCTACCTGGAGGGGTTCGAGGAGCTAGCGCCTTCGGATGAAAATGGCAACCCGGTCGTCATCCATCCCGGCAGCCGCTTCCCCATGGCCGTTGACTTGGGCCCCGTACGCGTGGCCGGGTGGCAGCGAGCACCAGACGGTTCGAAGCGTCCCATGCTCCACGCCAAGATGCTGGTGCTTGGCGTCACCACGTACTACGAGGACGACGACGAGATGTTCGCCGGCGACATCCTGAAGTTCCACCCGAAGCTCACGTGGATGGGATCGGCCAACTGGAGCTACAACACGCGCAACCACATCGAGTTCGGCATGTGGTCAAACGACCCAGACCTCGTTCGCCACAACCACCAGTACCTATTGTCGTTGCTGACCTTCAGCGAGCCCCGAGGAGCCACCTCTATCGGGCCCGAACCGGAGCTAGTGTCAGCGGTGTGGGACGACGAGGCCTTCCGCGATTACTTCGCTGATCATCACGACATGTATGCAGCTCATCACGATATGTATGCCGTAGACGAGGATGCGTAGCACCGGCTGGTCCATGCGCTGGTTGCCACCGGATCGGCCAAGAGTGACTGGGCCCCGTTTGGTGGTCCACCGGCTATGAGAGTGTCGGTTGCCGGTTGGTGATCCACTGTTCGTGGAAGGCCTGCGGTGTGTGCCAGTGTAGCGAGCCGTGGGGTCGGTAGGTGTTGTACTCGGTGCGCCAGTC
>WHTQ01000197.1 GCA_009377645.1 Micromonosporaceae bacterium
GGCCGCGTCCTGCTCACCCTCACCCGCAACCGGGACCACGGCCAACCCCGGGACCGCCGGTATGGCCGCGCCGAGACTGACGAGGGGTCTCCGGTCGACGCGCGTCAGGGCGGCCGCCGGCTGACCGCGCTCATGGACACCCGAGGGCTGACCATCGGCGACCTCGCCGCCGACCTCGGCGTCAGCCGCGACGCCGTCGCGCAATGGCGACAAGGCCGACACACCCCAGCCGGCGACGTTGCCGAACGCGTCGCCCGCCGGCTCGGTATCGATCCCGGCCAGCTATCGACCGATCGCGGCCCGCACAGCCGAGACGGGATCGCGCGGTGACCCGCCGACCAACCCCCACGACCCGATCCACCCCGGCGACAACCCCGCGGCCGACCCTGCAATCAACCTCGGCGCGCCACCGTCCGCACATGCCCCGCCCGAGGACCGTGCGACCCTGCCCCGACAGCTGGCCGCGCCATCGCGGCCGCGTTGCGCCGGGCGGGTCAGCACACCGGGCCAGGTCCGAACACCCGCAGCTTGCACGGCTGGCACCAGGTGCGGTTGTTGCGGTCGATCAGCTCGGGCAGCCAGTCCTGATCCTCCCACTCGGCCACCGCGCGCTCGGCGACCTGCAGGCCGCACCCGTCGCACCGCCAGACCATGACCGGCTCCCACACCAGCACCGGCACCCCATCCCCCTTCCTGGTCACGGACGGAGCGAGCCTAGGACGACGCCGCGCCGCAACCCCGCAGCCACCCCCGGCTCCGGGCCCGGCGACCCGTCCAGCGTCGGCGAGCGTGGACGCGCCCCGCGACGGGTCCCCCTCGCCAGACCCGGCACCCCTGGCTTGCCGCCCGCAGCGCCACCATCAACCAGCCCGCCGCGGTCACAGGCAGTGACCCCACCGGTCTGCTGTCCGCCGGAAGGCCGCACCGCGGCGAGCACGCACCGTGATCTGCCGCTCACGAACCGAAGGTGCAAGGGTGTCTTCTGGTTGCCGCTTTGGTTGACATATGTAACGGCCGGGCCTGTCAGCGGGACGGTCACGTGTTTGGTGACGCTGGGTGATCAGCGGGCAGGTTGGAGCGGTGGTTCGGGACGCGGCTGCAGGGCGTCCATTGCGGCTGGGCCGGGTGCGACGGTCGCCGTGGTGGTTGCTGTTGGTGGGGGTGGGCGCTGATGGCGTTCACCTTCGGCAAGGTCACCGCGGGCAGGGTCGACTACTACACCGAACAGGTCGCCACCGAGCGGCACGACTACTACGCCGGCCACGGCGAAGCGCCCGGCGTGTGGACCGGCAAGTTCGCCGCCGACCTGGGCCTGTCGGGGCAGATCGACGCGGAGGCGTTCCGCGCGGTGCTGACCGGCCGGCACCCTGAGAGCGGGGAGAAGCTGAAGCGGTGGCCGAACAAGGTCCTGGCCTTCGACGGGGTCTTCGCCCCACCCAAGTCCGTCTCCGCGCTGTGGGCCATCGGCACGCCGGAGGTCCGCCAGGCCATCGCCCAGGCCCAAGCCGCCGCGGTCCACGCGGCGCTGGGCTACCTGGCCGAGCACGCCTGCGTCGCCCGGCTCGGCCGCCAGGGTGTCAACGCCCAGCCCGGCACCGGGTTCGCGATCGCCAC
>WHTQ01000138.1 GCA_009377645.1 Micromonosporaceae bacterium
CCGGTCGCCTGGCTATCTGGGGTTGCCGCTGCCGGGCGACGCCGATCAGGAGGTTGACGCCGGCTGGTTGGAACGCTGCGACCGCGACGTGATCGACCGCGGGATCGACCGGCTCGCCAATCGCTACGGCGGCCCGTACGCCAGCTCCCAGCAGCACTGGGTGGACCAAGTGCGCGAGCGGGCCGAGCGAACCGCAGAGGCCACCCGCGGCCAGCGGCTGGCCGAGGCGCAACGCGAGGCCGCCCGGCTGGCCCAGGCCCGCGCGATGCGCGCGCAAACCAACGCCGCGCCACGGCCCGAGGGGGGCGCGACGCCGTCTGCCGAGCTCGGGATGGAGGTGTGACCGGCATGCGCATCCGGTTGCACGGCACCCCCGGCGGACGCCAGACGCTGGCCGGTCGGCTGGCCACGGTCTGCCGGGTGGTCGCGGTCAGCCCGCCGTATGCGGACCGGCGCGGTGGCGGGCTGGTCCGGGTCTACCTCGACGTCCGCCTACCCGACCAGCCCGACCAGGCCGACCAGGCCGATCAGCACGACCGCACCCGTGACCGCAGCAAGGGAGGAACGTCATGACCACGACCGAGACAACCGAGACAACACGACTGCCGGTGGCTGAGGCCGAGGCGCGGCTGGCCGGCGCCGAGGGCCGTGTGCGCGCGGCGCAGGTGCAGTTGGCCGCGGCCGACGGGCTGGCCGGCGATCTGCAGGGGACCTTTGACGAGGCCGAGCAGGACCGCTCTGCCGCCGAGGCCGAGCTGGCCCGCGCCGAGCTGCACCTGGACCAGCTGGACGACGACGAAGTCGGCGGCCAGGTGCGGGCGGTGGCCGACCGGCGGCTGGCCGACGCCCACGAACGGTGGGCCTGGTGCGAGCGGCGGGCGGAGGACGCCTGGGCGCTGGCCGACGACGCCGACGCCGCCCGGAAGGCGGCCGAACGGGAGCTGGATGAGGCCGAGGGTGACCGGTGGTCGGCCACCTACTTCGTGCGGGCCGCCGCCGAGCAGGCCCGCCACACCCGGCAGGCCCGCCAGGCCGAGCACGACCGTGCCCACCAGCAGGCCGCGGGGATGGCGATGTGACAGGCCGAAACACCCGCCCCCGTCGGAGTGGGTGTCCGCCGGGTGGGGCCCGGCGCTGACGAGGCCAAATGACGGGACAGGAGAGGTGATGGACCAGCGGTGGACCACCGGCGCGTTGGACCGGCGGCTGTTCGGCGCCAGCCGAGATCTAGCTGGTGAGGCGCGGGCGTTGCAGGTGCCGGTGGAGGATATGGTGCGCTACGCCCGGGTCCGCCAGATCGTGCTGGCCGCCGGCCGCGACGAGATGACCGCCGGCCAGCTCCGCGCCGCCGGGGTGCCCGGCGAGGACCTCCACGCCTACCTGCGGGTGCTGATGCGCGCCCACCAGCTCCGCACCCGCCCCACCCCACAGCGAACACGGCGGCTGGCGCTGCCCGCCGGCACCCGGCCCGCCGCCGCCGAGGCGGACACGCCAGCCGGTGAGGCGCGCCCCGAGCACGCGCCCGGCCCGGAGAACGAAGGTCGGCCGCAGCCGTCCGCAGCCCCCGGCGACGGCGGCACCCCTGCCGACGCCCAGGCGGGCACCGACGAGGGCGCCGGCGCCGCAGGCCAACGTGAGGGTGACGGCCGGGCGTTGTACCAGGGCCAGTGGCTCGGGCTGAGCCTGGACCTGGCCGGGGCGGCGGGGCTGCGCGACGCGCTGGAACGGCTCGTGCGCCAACCGTTCTCGGCGTTGCCGAGGGAGCGGCTGACGATGCTGCTGCCCGACGGGCGGCCCCTCGGGCTGGCGCTGCGCCTCGACCCCGCTGGCCCTGACGGCCGCGACCGGATCGACGACCGGCCTGCCGTGGATGTGGCCGGGGACTTCGTGTGGGCCGCCGACGCCAACCGGGTCATCGATCTCGCCCCCGCCCCCCTGCGGACCCCCGACCCGGCCGCCGACGAGGTGCTGGACGACGCCACCGCCCGGGTCCACGACCTGCAGACCATCGGCACCGCGCTCGCGGGGGTGGCCGCCAAGTGGGATCTGGCCGAGCACGAACTCGACGAGCTGCGTCACCGCGCCGAGCAAGCCGCCGCCGCCACGCGCGCGGACCGGCTCGAGGCCGCCAGCCAGCGCGCCGCCGAGCTGGCCGCCCAACGCGACCGCGCCGCCGACCAGCGGCACGCCAAGGCCGCAACCGGGCGCGGCGGGATGGCGATGTGACCCGGCCGTGACCCGGCCGGTGAGAGGAGACCGCGATGAGTGACCAGCATGACCCCCAACCCCCAGGGCTCGGCTTCCCGCCGCTGCCGGCGGCGGAGGTTGCCGATCGGGCCATTGGGCTGTTCCTGGAGTACCGGGACACCCACGGCCGCAGCGAACAGAGCGCTCGCGCGGCCGCCGTCCAAGACGTGATCGACGGGCTGACCGCGGACCTGCCGGCCGCGCCCGAGGACGCGACCAGCGAGCACGGTCAGGCCGCTGGGGGCGCTGCGGCGCGCCCGGGCCGGCCGCCGGAGGCCCGGGCGGCTGAGCAGCTGGCGGCCGAGCAGCGGCAGGCCGCCGCCGAGGCTCGGGTTGGCCGATGCCGGCAGGTGGCGCAGGAGGCCCGCCGGCAGCTGGACCAGCTGGACGAGCCGCTGAAGGCGGCCCTGGCAGCGGTGTCCGCCGCTGATCGGCGGCTGGCGGTCGCCGAACAGGAGCTGGTCGACGCTGGGCGGGAAGTGGATGCCGCCCGGTCGGGTCTGGGCCGCATCGAGCGCGGCGGCGGGATGGCGATGTAGCGGACCGATGTGGGGTGCCCCGCCTGGACTCGCGCCAACGACCTCCAGGCGGGGCTGACACCAGGGGGTGTCGACACGTGACTGTACCTGCGCTGCCCGACCGGCAGAGCCTCAAGGACCCTGTCGAGGGCAATCCTGCGCGGCTGCCCGCGCTGGCCGACCCCGCCGGACCGCCGGCGCCGGTGCGCAGGTCGGCGGGGCCGCTTGGCAAGGCCGCTGCGACGGCCGCCAGGGCTGCGGGCGGGGGCGGGCTGGTCGCCGGGGCGGTCGCCGCCTGGCAGGCCGGGCTCCCGTGGTGGGCGGCAGCAGGCGGGCTGGCCGGCACCGCCGCGACCAGCCGCGTCTCCGCCAAGCGGGCGGCGCAGGCGGGCCGGTTGCGGCTCGACGAGGGCGACCCGTTGGCGGCGATCCGCGCGCAGGCCGAGAAGGCCGGAGGCGGCGCGTTCATCGGCCTCGACCACGGCCGCGGGGGGATCGTGCACGCCCCCGCCGAGGCGGCCGTCCTCGTGCTGGGGCCGCCGCGGCGGGGCAAGTCGACAAGCGTGGTCATCCCCTCGGTGCTGACCGCCCCCGGCGCCGTCGTGTCCACGTCGACGAAGCCGGATGTGCTGATGGCCACCGCCCCCGCCCGGTCCCGGTACGGGACGGTGTGGGCGTTCGACCCGACCGGCCAAGCCGATTTGCCGGATGGGGTCCGCAGGCTGCGCTGGTCCCCCCTGGACGCGGCAGGCGACTGGGGGGCGGCCAAGCGGATCGCCGCCGCCATGGTCGGCGCCTCTCCCGCGGCCAAGGGCACCCGCCACGAGTCCCACTGGACCTCCCGCGCCTCCGCGCTGCTCGGCCCGCTGCTGTACGCCGCGTCCTCGGCGCGGTTGGAGATGCGCGACGTGGTCGGCTGGGTGCTGTCCGGCGACATCGACACCGCCGACACCGTCCTCGAGTGGACCGCCGACCGGGGCGACGGCGACGCCGACCTGGCCCGCATGGTCCTCGGCGGCGTCCAACGCGCCGCCGATCAGGAGCGGCAGTCGATCTGGTCGGCCACCGCCGACGTGATCGACGTCTACACCACCGGCCAGGCGCTGGACTCGTGTGAGCTGTCGAACTGGGAGCCGCACCAGTTCACCGCCTCGGCCGACACCGTCTACGTCGCCGCCCCCGCCGAGCACCAGGGCGCCGTCGCCCCGCTCGTGGTCGCGCTGATCGAGGCCGTCCGCGACGCGCAGTACTCCCGGCACCGGGCCGCCGCGCTGGCCGGGATCCCCCACGGCAAGCCGGTCACCCTCGCGCTCGACGAGGTCGCCAACATCGCCCCCATCGCCTCCCTGCCCGCCCTCGTCAGTGAAGCCGGCGGGCAGGGGCTGCACACCATCGCCGCGGTGCAGGACCTGTCCCAGGTCCGCGGCCGCTGGGGCTCCGACATCGCCGACGGCTTCCTGTCCCTGTTCCAGCACCTGGTCGTGCTCCCGGGGATCCGCGACACCAAGACCCTGGAAGCCCTCAGCGTGATCTGCGGGGAGTGGGACCGCCCCCAAACCTCGACGACCAGGACCAGGACCAAGTCGCGGGAGCCGTTCAAGGTCCGCTCCCAATCCATCTCACTGGCCCAGACCACGAACTTCTCGACCACCCGGCAGCGGCAGCTGCCGCCCGGCGAGATCTACGGCATGCCCGACGGCCAGGCGCTGTACCTGTCCGGGTCCGGGTGGCGGCACATCACCCTCGCGCCCCACTACACCCATCCCCGCTGGCAGACCGCCCTCGCGTCCGCGCCAGGGCGGATCGTGGTCTGGGGACACCCCGACACCCGCCAGCAGCCTGCCCACACCCAAGAGAAGGCGCAGGCGCGGGCGGCGCATCCCGCCCACGCCGGCCGCGCCCTCCACCACCGACGCCTCCGCCATTCCGGCCGGGGTGACGCCCCGCGCCCCCCCGAAGACCCAGACGACGACAGCGGCGGCCAGGGCCGCAGCGGCGACGGCGAGGGCGGCCGGGAGCACACCGGCCAGCAGACGGACCACGGCAGCAGCCCGGCGTCCGCGGCGCTCGACGCCCCGGCTGACGGCGTTCCCGGCCCGCAACCCGACCGGCAACCCGATGACGGCCGGGGGCTGCCGGCCGGTCGCGAGGGAGCCGCCCAATGACCGCCGACCCCCGCGCCGGTGGCGCGCCGACGGCGCTGGCCCAAGTGATGGCCGAGCGTGGGCTGCGCACCGACGAGGTCGCCGCGGCCGCCCGGGTCAACCCCGCCACGCTGCACAAGTGGTCCACGGGCCGCTTCCGCCCCCGCGGCCCCGCCGCCGAACGGCTCGCCGCCACCCTCGGCGAACCGGCTGAGCGGCTGTTCCCCCACCTGGCCGGCCGCACCCCCCTGCGCGCCGCGCTCGACCGTCACGGTCTGTCCGTCCGTGATCTCGCCCGCCGCATCGGCGCGCACGAGAACAGCGTCTACAGCTGGGTGGTCGGCCACTACCAGCCGCAGCCCGAGCTGGCCGAACGCGCCGCGGCCGCCCTCGACGTGGCAGCCGCCGAGGTGTTCCCCGCCATCGCCGACCGGCTCGCCCATGCCCGGGCCGCCGTCCCGGCTGCTGCCCGGGAGTCGCGGTCTGATCTGGCGAGGCCTGCTGAGCGGGGCGAGCCGTCGCGGCTGGCCGCGGCGCTGGCCGAACGGGGCATGACCGCCACCGGGCTGGCCCGCGCGGTCAACGTCACCCCGTCGACCGTGGGCAAGTGGGCAGACGGCGCCGCCCCCACCGTCGAGCACGCCGAACAGGCCGCCGCCGCCCTCGGCGTGCCCGCTGCCGACCTGTTCGACCGGGTCCACCTGGACCACCGCGGCGGCCGCGCCGGCCGCCTCGAGCTGCCCCTGGTCCCCGACGCCCCCACCGTCAGCCAGGCTCTGCACACCCCCGCGACCGGGGACTCCGACTGGGCCGAGCGGGCCGCCTGCGCCAACCCCGACCTGGACCCTGAGACCTGGTGGCCTGACCCCACCGAGGCGGCCGAGCAGGCCCGCCGCACCTGCGGCGGCTGCCCCGTGCTCGGCGACTGCCGCCAAGCGTTCCTGGACGACCCCCAAACCCGCCGCCAGGGCGCGGATGGGATCTGGGCCGGGCTTCCCGGCCGCGTCCTGCTCGCCCTCACCCGCGACCGCCAGGCCGGCCGCCGGCTGGCCTCGCTCATAAGCCCGCAGGAGGCCACCAGCGCCCGGCTCGCCGCCGACCCCGGCGTCACCCGCCCCGCCGTCACGCAACCGCGGACCGGCCGACACGCCCCCGGCGCCGACCCCGCCGAACGCGCCGCCCACCGGCCCGGAACCGACCCCGACCGGCTGTGGCCCACCTCAGGCCGCCAGGGCGTCGCGCGGTGACCTCCCGATCAACCCAGACCGCGGCGTCAACCCCGCAGTCGACCCTGCGGGCAACCCCCACCAGCCACGGTCGGACCATGACCCCACCAGACCCATGGGCAGCGCAACCCGGCGCTGGCGGGCGGCCCCAGTGCCCTCGCGGCCGCGCCGCGCCAGGCCCGGCCGGCAAGGCTGTGGGCTGGTCAGCACACCGGGCCGGGGCCGAACACCGCCAGCTTGCACCGCTCGCACCAGGTCCGGTCCTGCCCGTCCATCAGGTCGGGCAGCCAGTCCTGGTCCTCCCACTCGGCCACCGGCCGCTCGGTGAACTGCCGGTCGCAGCCGTCACACCGCCACACCATCGGCTCCCAGCCCAGCACCGGCATCGCGTCCCCCCTCCGCTGACCCGCGGGCGCGGCGGAGCGCCCACGCCCGCCGGCGAGCGTACGCGCCGCAGCCGTGACGGCCTTGCATCCGCGACCAGCGACCCGACACACCGCCCCTGCCGGGCGGTCTTCTCCCGCGGCGGTCACCCCCTGTCCCCGCCGCCGGGACGCAGCCACCCAACAGATGGGTTGCCGTCCGGTCCGCGCACGCCGACCGGCCGTCCAGCGTCACCGACCGTAACCGTCGGACGCGATCGGGCCGGGATCGGCCACCCGACGCCGATCACCTACCGTGGTCGGCTTGTCACCTTCCGAAGGTGCAAGGGTGTCTTCTGGTTGCCGGTTTGGTTGACATATACGACGGCCGGGCCTGCCAGCGGGACAGTTGCGGGTTTGGTGACGCTGGGTGACCGGCGGCCGGGTCGCGGCGCGGGCGGCGGCTTTAGAGCGGCTGGGTCGGTTGCGACGGTTCGCCGGAGCGCGGTTGCTGTTGGTGGGGGTGGGCGCTGATGGCGTTCACCTTCGGCAAGGTCACCGCCGGACGGGTCGACTACTACACCGAGCAGGTCGCGACCGAGCGGCACGACTATTACGCCGGCCACGGCGAAGCACCCGGGGTGTGGACCGGCGACTTCGCCGCCGATCTCGGCGTGTCGGGGCAGGTCGACGCGGAGGCGTTCAAGGCGCTGCTGACCGGCCACCACCCGCAGACCGGGGAGAAGCTCAAGCGGTGGCCGAACAAGGTCAAGGCCTTCGACGGGGTGTTCGCCCCACCCAAGTCCGTCTCCGCGCTGTGGGCGATCGGCACCCCGGAGGTCCGCCAGGCCATCGCCCAGGCCCAAGCAGCTGCCGTCCACGCCGCGTTGCGCTACCTGGCCGAGCACGCCTGCGTCGCCCGCCTCGGCAAGCAGGGTGTCAACGCTCAGCCCGGTACCGGGTTCGCGATCGCCACCTTCACCCACCGCACCAGCCGCGAGGCCGACCCGCAGCTGCACACCCACGCGGTCATCTCCAACCTCGCCGAAACGCCTGATGGCCGCCGGGCCGCGCTGGACGGCAGCCTGCTGTACCGGCACGCCGAAGCCACCGACGCCGTCTTCAAGGCCGCCTTGCGCGCCGAGCTGAGCCGCCTGCTCGGGGTCGGCTGGGTGCTGCGCGGCGAGCAATGGGAGATCGAAGGG
The DNA here is from genome assembly GCA_009377645.1 of Micromonosporaceae bacterium. Taxonomy (GTDB): domain Bacteria; phylum Actinomycetota; class Actinomycetes; order Mycobacteriales; family Micromonosporaceae; genus Natronosporangium. Next base: position 7,703 of record WHTQ01000138.1, read on the forward strand.
ATGCCCGCCGGGCTGTGCCGCCGCTGGTCCACCCGCAGCATCCAAGTGGACGACTGGATGGCCGAACACGGCGCCGCGGGTGGCCGCGCGGCGCAGCAGGCCGCCTACGCCACCCGCAAGGCCAAGGCCGAGGTCGCCCCCCACGGCGAGGACCTCCACGCCCGCTTCCAGCAGGAAGCCCGCGACGCCGGCTACCTGCCTGAGCAGATCCTGACCGCCACCCTCCACCGCCTCTACCCCGTCCGCGCCGGTCAGGGTCGGCCGCTGGAGGCCTCCCGGCTCCACGCGGTGGCCGGACGGGACGTCCGCATGCGGGCACAGGCCCGGAGGGGCGGATCGGTTGAGCCGGTTGAGGAGGCGGTGATCGAGGCGCTGGTTGGCCCCGAAGGGTTGACCGAGAAGGCGTCAAGCTTCGGCCGCCGCGACGTCATCAACCACGCCGCCCGGCTCCTGCCCCACTACAGCCAACTCCCGGTCGCCACCGCGGGCGAGGCCCGCGAGCTGCTCGAGGCCATCGCCGACCGGGTCCTCCGCGACGCGCGGGTGATCCCGCTGCTGGACCCCGCCGCGCGGACCTCCGGGGAGGTCATTCGCCCCCGCGACGCCGACGGCCGGGTCCTGCGCGAGGTGTGCACCCAGACCGAGCGGCGCTACTCCACCGTCGACCTGCTCGCCGCCGAACACGAACTCCTCCAACGCGCCACCAACCGGCAACACGCCAGCGTCGCGGTCATCGACCCGCAGCAGGTGAAGGCCGCGCTGGCCACGTTCCCGGACCTGGACGAAGACCAGCAAACCATGGTGCGAAGGCTCGCGTCCTCCGGCGCCGGCGTGGACGTGGTGGTCGGCAAGGCCGGCACCGGCAAGACCACCGCCCTCCGCTGCTACGGCGAGGTCGCCCGCCGCGGCGGGGTGCCCATGGTCGGCGTCGCGCCGTCGGCGACCGCCGCGCACCAGCTCGCGACCAAGGCGGGCATCGACGCGTGCACCCTCGACAAGCTCCTCGTCGAGGTCGCCCACGGCCACCGCCACCTGCCCGCCGGCGTGGTAGTGATCGTGGACGAGGCGGCGATGGTCGACACCCGCAACCGCCTCGCCCTCCAACGCCTCGTCGACAATGCG
>WHTQ01000186.1 GCA_009377645.1 Micromonosporaceae bacterium
ATCGGCCGTTCACGCACCGAAGGTGCAAGGGTGTGGGACGTTCATGGCGGTTGAGCGGGACGGTTGGTCCTGCCGTTTGCCTGGTGACGCTGGGTGATCAGCGGGGGCGACGCGGCGCGGTGCATGTGGGCGCGACGGGTTGTGCGGGCGCTGTGGGCGTTGTGGGTGGTGGTCGCTGATGGTCGTGTCGGTGCATCCGGCGCGCAGCGCGGCCTACTACATCGACCAGGTCGCCTCCGAGCGTCATGACTACTACGCCGGGCACGGCGAGGCGCCCGGGGTGTGGACCGGCAAGTTCGCCGCCGACCTGGGGCTGTCGGGGGAGGTGACGCCGGAGGCGTTCCGGGCGGTGCTGGCCGAGACGCACCCGGAGACCGGCGAGCGGCTCAAGCGGTGGCGCAACACCAAGGTCACCGCCTGGGATTTGCACTTCGCGCCGCCCAAGAGTGTGTCGGCGCTGTGGGCGATCGCCCCGCCCGAGATCCGTGAGGTCATCGCCCAGGCGCAGGCCGCCGCTGTCCAGGCCGCGCTGGGCTACCTGGCTGAGCACGCCTGCGTGGCCCGGCTCGGCAAGCAGGGGGTCAACGCCCAGCCGGGCACCGGGTTCGCCACCGCGACGTTCACCCACCGCACGTCGCGGGAGGGTGATCCGCAGCTGCACACCCACGCGGTCACCGGCAACATCGCCGAAACCATCGACGGTCGCCGGGCGGCGTTGGACGGCGCCCGCTTCTACGCCCACCGGTTCGCCGCCGACGGGGTCTACCTGACCGCGCTGCACGCCGGGCTGTCCCCGCTCGGGCTCGCGTGGACGCTGCGGGACGGGCAGTGGGAGATCGAGGGGATGCCGGCCGGGCTGTGCCGTATTTGGTCCACCCGCAGCGCCCAGATCCGGGAACAGATGGCCGCCCGGGGCACCTCCGGCGGCCGCGCCGCCGAGGCGGCCGCGCTGGCGACCCGCCGCCCCAAGCCCGATGTCGCCCCCGACGGCGAGAACCTCCACGACCGCTTCCAACAACAAGCCCGCGACGCCGGCTACCTGCCCGAGCAGATCGTGGCCGCCACCCTTCACCGCACCCCTGTCGCCGCCATCCCCGACGAACTGGAACACCCTCGTGGGCGGGAGCGCGGCCCGGCCGGTCGGCCCGGTCGGCCCGGTCGGCTGCTGGCCGATCCTACGGTGGCCGACACCGCCGCGGCGATGATCGCCGAGCTGGTCGGCCCCGAAGGGTTGACCGAGAAGGCGTCAAGCTTCGGCCGCCGCGACGTCATCGACCACGCCGCCCAGCTGCTGCCCCGTTTCCACCCGTTGCCCGCCGCCACCGCTGACGAGGCCCGGCAGCTGCTCGAGCGCATCGCCGACCGCGTCACCCGCGACCCTCGGGTCATCCCCCTGCTCGAACCCGCCGGCCGTAGCGCCGGTGAGGTCATCCGCCCCCGCGACGAACACGGCCGGGTCCTGCGGGAGGTGTGCACCCAGGCCGAGCGGCGCTACTCCACCGTCGACCTGCTCGCCGCCGAACACGAACTCCTCCAACGCGCCCACGCCCGCCAGACCGACCGGGTCGCCGTCGTCAGTGAAGAGCAGGTGGAGGCGGCGCTGGCAGCGCACGCCGGGCTGGACGCCGACCAGGAAGCCATGGTGCGAAGACTCGCGTCCTCCGGCGCCGGCGTCGACGTCGTGGTCGGCAAGGCCGGTACCGGCAAGACCAGCGCCCTCCGCTGCTACGGCGAGGTCGCCCGCCGCGCCGGGGTGCCCGTGGTCGGCGTGGCGCCGTCCGCGACCGCCGCGCACCAACTGTCCGTCTCCGCCGGGATCGAGGCGTGCACCCTCGACAAGCTCCTCGTCGAGGTCGCCCACGGCCACCGCCACCTGCCCGCCGGCGTGGTAGTGATCGTGGACGAGGCGGCGATGGTCGACACCCGCAACCGCCTCGCCCTCCAACGCCTCGTCGACAATGCG
>WHTQ01000121.1 GCA_009377645.1 Micromonosporaceae bacterium
AGTACTCCGAACCCTGGCAACGCCGAGCCCTGACCGCAGGATGGCGACCACCGGCCACCCTCTGATAGGCTCAACATCGCAGCGGCCACAATGGCCGGACTCAGGAACCGGGGTGTGCACCAAACCCGGGATGGCTCAGAGGTCAAGCCATCGCCACCCTGGTGCACCGCGCCCACACAGGCTGCGTGCACCGTAGTACAGATTGAAAGCGTCCACATAGATCCCGACTTCGGCTCGGGCATGTACCGCCGGGCCGCCTGCTTGACTTTGTCTGCGATCGGTTCCGGGCCGGCGACGTCGAAGCCCGCGAGCTGGTCAGCCGGCGCCGGCCTACCGAAACTGTTGATCGGCTCGAAGATAGACAGTCGCCCGCCCTGACGTAGGACGCGGTGCAGCGTCTCGACCGAGCGCGGCTTTGTCAGCCACGTAGATCAGCACCGATCGGGTCATGACGACATCCACGGACCCGGACGGTATCTCGGAAAGGTCTGGTAGACCGGTCTCCACGAAACGGCACCGGTCGAGAATCCGAGCTCGGTGACAAGCTCCCGACACCTGGACAGGAGGTCGGTAGAGACGTCACTGAAGATCACGACGCCGGCGTCCCCGACCCGCGGCAGCGCGCCGATGCCGAGCAGGCCGTCACCGCAACCCACATCCAGGACCACGTCTCCCAAGGCGATGCTGGCGCCGCGCACTACGTTGTCGCGAAACTCGTACAGCTGCGGCAGCATCCGCTCCCAGGCGGCCCGGTCGCCACCGAACCCGGTGCCGGAGCAGCCAGCTTGCCCAGATGTCGGGCTCGCCATCCCCGGCCGAAGAGCCATCGGAGCGGTCACATCCGGTCGGGGGTGGAGACGCCGAGCAGGGCTAGCCCGTTGGCGAGCACGATCCGGGAGGCCTCGACCAGCCACAGCCGCGCCCGGGTCAGCTCGGTCGGCTGCTCGTCGCCCTGTGGCAACACCCGGCAGGTGTCGTAGAACCGGTGGTAGGTGCCGGCCAGCCCCTCGCAGTAGCGGGCCACCCGGTGCGGCTCGCGCAGCTCGGCGGCGCTCGTCACCGCCTGCGGGAACTCGCCCAGCGCGGTGAGCAGCTCGTGCTCCTTCTCGTGCCCGAGCAGCCCCGGGTCGAAGTCGGCGCCCCGGGTGATCCCCAGCTCGGCCGCGTTGCGCAGCAGCGAGGCGATCCGGGCGTGGGCGTACTGCACGTAGTAGACCGGGTTGTCCCGGGTGGCCCGGGTCCACAGCTCCACGTCGATGTCGATCGGCGAGTCCGGCGAGTAGCGGGCCAGCGCGTACCGGGCGGCGTCCACCCCGATCGCGTCCACCAGGTCGTCCAGCGTGACCACCGTGCCGTGCCGCTTGCTCATCTTCACCACGGTGCCGGCCCGCACCAGGTTGACCATCTGCCCGATCAGCAGCTCCAGGTGCCGGTCCGGGTCGTCGCCGAAGCAGGCGGCCAGCGCGCGCATCCGACCCACGTACCCGTGGTGGTCGGCGCCCAGCATCATCACGACCCGGTCGAAGCCACGCACCTGCCGCCGGTCGTAGTAGTACGCGCAGTCGGCCAGGAAGTAGGTCGGCGCCCCGGTCCGGCGCACCAGCACCCGGTCCTTGTCGTCCCCGAAGTCGGTGGTCCGCAGCCAGACCGCCCCGTCGCGCTCGTACACGTGGCCGTGCCCGCGCAGCGAGCCGAGCGCCGCGTCCAGCTCCCCCCGGTCGTGCAGGTCCCGCTCGTTGAAGAAGACGTCGAAGTGCACCCCGAACCCGGCCAGCGAGGACTTGATCTCGGCGAACATGAGCGCGATACCCTCGGTCCCGAACACCTCCCGGGCCGGCGGGTCCGGCAGCTCGGCGGCGCCCGGGTGCCGGGCCAGCACCGCCTGCGCGATGTCGTCGATGTAGTCGCCGCCGTACCCGTCGGCCGGGACCTCCTGCCCGCGGGCGGCGGCGAGCAGCGAGTCGGCGAACCGGTCGACCTGGGCGCCCGCGTCGTTGAAGTAGTACTCCGTGGTGACCTCGGCACCGGTGGCCCGCAGCAGCCGGGCCAGCGCGTCCCCGAGCGCCGCCCACCGGACCGCGCCCAGGTGCAGCGGCCCGGTCGGGTTCGCGGAGACGAACTCCAGGTTGACCTTCTGGCCGGCGAGCGCGGTGCTGTGCCCGTACCGCTCCCCCGCCTGCACCACCACCCGGGCCAGCTCCCCGGCGGCGGCCGCCTCCAGCCGGATGTTCAGGAACCCGGGACCGGCCACCTCCACCGACTTGACCCCGGCCGTCCGGCCGAGCCGGTCGGCCAGCGCCGTGGCCAGCTCCCGCGGCGCGACCCCGACCCGCTTGGCCAGCTGCAGCGCGATCGTGCTGGCGTAGTCGCCGTGCTCGCGGTTGCGGGGACGCTCCAGCGGGGCGGCGGCCGGCAGCGCGGCCGGGTCCAGCCCGCGGTCGGTGAACACGTCCCGCGCTGCGCTGAGAACTTCCTTGGAAAGCTGGTCGGGCGTCACCGGGCAATCGTACCGAGAGGTTAAGTTTGGTAGCTTAGCGGTGACCCGCTGCGTCCTAGGCGTGCCGGGCCGCCCACCCCACGATCGACCCGATCGACATTCCGACCAATGAGGCGCCATGACCACGAAGACGAACAAGGGCGACCGGCGCAACCAGCCGCCGATCGCCGCCCAGCGCAACAAGTCGAAGGGCGGCCGGAAGGGTCGCAAGCCGGGCGCGCCGGTGAAGGTCAGTCAGGGGCGGAACTGGGGGCCGATCATGATGTTCGTGGCGGTCGGTGTGATCGCCGCCGGGATCATCGGGTACGCGTTCTGGGCGCAGCGGGACACCGGGTCGCTGGAGTGGTCCGACCGGGCCGCCGCGATCGAGGGCATCGTAGACTACCGGGCGGAGAACCCGGAGATGCTGACCAACGGCCACGTGAACGGCCAACCGCTCCAGTACGAGGTGCTGCCGCCGGTCGGTGGCGACCACAACGGTGCCTGGCAGAACTGCCAGGGCAACGTCTACGACGCGCCGATCGCCAACGAGCACGCGGTGCACAGCCTGGAGCACGGCGCGGTGTGGGTCACCTACAACCCGGACACCCTGCCAGCTGACCAGGTGAGCGAGCTCACCAGCCTGGTCGAGGGCACCGACATGATGCTCCTGAGCCCGTTCCCGGAGCTGGACGCACCGATCTCGCTGCAGGCGTGGGGCTACCAGCTCAAGGTCGACAGCGCCAGCGACCCGCGGATCAACGAGTTCGTCCGGACCCTGCGGCTGAACGCCTCGATGGAGCCGGGCGCCACGTGCAGCGGCGGCATCACCGCCACCGGGACGGTGCCACAGGACGTCGGCGACCAGTTGGGCGGCTGATGAGCGTCGCCGCCACCGAGGCACCACCGGCCGGTGCGGCCGGACCGGCCCCACCGCGACGCCGGTTCGGCATGGGTGTGCTCGCCACCGCGGTCGCCGCCGGCCTGCTGGTCGGGTTCGCGCTGGCCATGGTGACGATCCGGCCGGCCGCGGCCCCGGGTGAGGAGTCGGCGGAGGCCGGGTTCGCCCGCGACATGATCGAGCATCACAGCCAGGCCGTCACGATGGGCGTGGAAGCGTTCCAGCGCGGAGCAACCGCGCAGGTGCGGCAGCTCGGGTATGACATCGCGCTGACCCAGCAGAGCCAGATCGGCATGATGCGCCAGTGGCTGCGAGAATGGCAGGTCTCCCCGAACACCGAGCCGGGCGAGCAGATGGCCTGGATGCGGGAGGCCCTCGATCCGGCCTTGATCCGGGACGGGCGGATGCCGGGTCTGGCCACTCCGGAGCAGATGACCGCGTTGGCGGAGGCTGCGGGGACCGCGCTGGATCGGCTGTTCATGGAGCTGATGATCTACCACCACCTGGGCGGCATCCACATGATCGACGGGGTGCTGGAGCGCACCGACGATCCGGCGGTGACCTGGCTCGCCGAGCTGATGCGGGATGGCCAGCAGCGGGAGCTGACGGTCATGCGCGACCTGCTGGCAGGGCTGGACAGCCCGGGCCCCTGACCGGCCCCGCCCAGGGGCTGGTCACATGCTGGCGGCCGCGGTTCCGGCGTACTCGTTTCAGGTTTGATGCCGGATGGCCGGCACGAGAGAGGGGCGTGGCGACCACGCCACGCCCCTCTCTCGGCGCCACCCCCGCTGTGCGGCTGAAGGGTCGATCGGGTTGGCTCAGCCCTCGATCGGCTCGGTCAGCTCGGCCGGGAGGCCCCGGCGCCGCCGGACCGCCAGCAGCGCGACGGCTCCGGCCGCGAGCAGGCCGGCCCCGACCGCCGCCAGGCCACCGACCTGAATGCCGGTCACCGGCAGCCCACCCTCCTCGGACTCATCGTCTTCGCCGTTGCCGCCACCCTTGCCGTTTCCGTTGCCCTCGCCCTCACCAGGCTCGCTCGGAGTCGGCACGGGGGTCGGCGTCGGCGTCGGGCCCTCGGACGTCCCCGCGCAGGAGTGGGTGAGGTTGAACTTCCCCCCCGCGGGTGCACCGATCACCTCGGAGGTGCCGTCGACCAGGGTCCAGCCGGCCGGCGTGCTGACCCACACCTTCAGCGTCCCGTTGTCCAGGGTCGGGGTGGCGTCGGACTCGGTCAGGGTGGTGTCGGCGGTCCCGTCGCCGTCGGTGTCGAAGTTGAGCGTCAGGCTGACCAGTTCCTCGACGGCGTTACCGGGCCACACGAACACCCAGATGTCCTCGTCCGCACCCTGGTCCAACTTCTCCTCACAGTTGCCGGACCCGAGGTCGAACTCCGGGTCGTCGGCCGTGACATCCGACTGCCGGAGGTCAACCATTGTCGGGTCCTCGGCCGCGGCCGCAGTACCTCCGGTCGCGGCCAACACCGCGCCGGTGAACAGGGCAAGAGCCCCGCCCGCGACCACCCCTGCCAGGCGTGCGCGCATCGTCATCCCATCTCCTCGCCTTACGAATTAGCTGAAACGCCACATGATCACCCGGCCGGATCACAGTCGGCAATCGACGGATAGGCGGCTAGGCGGTCCGAACACCCGATCTCTGGCTCCGTTCGCTGGAGGGGTACGGCCCGATCGACTATTTCTCTGCCGGGTTCCGGGTTCCCCCTACGGGCGCCGGGCACCCGGATCGGCCGCCAGGCGGAGGCGCCGGCCGTCGGCGAGTGCCTACCGTTGATCCTGGAGCCATGGGCGACCGGGCCGCGGCACCGACCTGAGGGGAGCATCCGGATGGCGCCGAACCGACTCGTACGGCCGCGCGACGACCGCTGGATCGCGGGCGTCTGTTCCGGCCTGGCCCGTCGCTTCGACCTGTCACCGAACCTGGTCCGGCTGCTGTTCGTCCTGTCCGTGCTGCTGCCCGGGCCGCAGTTCGTCGTGTACATCGCACTGTGGATCGTCATCCCGGGCGAGGGCCGGCTCGCACCTCGATGAGGTCCCAGCCGAGCTCACCGCCGGCGCACGAGCAGGACCGCAGAGTCCACGATCGGCGGCGGCGCGCGGAACCGGCCGACCGGCCGTGAGGCTCCACCCGCGCCGACCGCCACCCTCGGCGAACCTCCGTACGGCCGCCCGCTGCAGCACCAGGTCCGCGGCGACCAGCCGGGAACGCGGTGCCAGCAACACCCGCAGCAGAGCGCTGGACCGGCCGTACGGTGGGCTGGCCACCACCCGGAAGGGTCGGGCCGGCGGCCGCCAGCCGGTGGTCGCGTCGGCCAGCACCACCTGAACCGCCGCGCCAGCGAACCGCTCGGTGAGCCGGCGCGCCCGCCCCGGGTGCAGCTCGACGGCGATCACCCGGGCACCCGCCCGCACCAGGTGTCCGGTCAGGGCGCCGTCACCGGCGCCGATGTCGACCACCAGGTCCCCGGGTCGCACGGCGGCCTCCGCAACCAACCGCGCCGCCCATTCGTCAACCAGCCTGTGCCAGCCCCAGGCCCGGCGCGAGCCCGCGTGCGCGGACACGGCGGAGCGCCCGCATACCGAACGTCATGCCGCCGATGGTAGCGGCCACCGGCTCCCTCCCCTAAGGGTTTTCCGCCAGTTGACGGCCGGAGGCCGGACAAGTGTCCGACAAGAGCTGCGCGGCCCCCGCCGTCGCTCGCGACCCACCCGCGCCCAGTATCGTGAGGGGCCACGGATGGGAGGATCGGGATGGACAGCAGGCACCCGGTACTTGCCCGGCTCGACTCGTTGGTCGGCCGGTGGACACTGCACCTGAAGGCTGCCGGCGTCGGCGCGGCGTGGACCGAGTTCTCATGGCAGGAGGGCGGTGACTTCCTGCGCCAGTTCTCCGACGCCGACCCGCCGCCGCCCACCGCGCCGCAGGCATGGCGGGACAACGCGCCGTTCCCGACCACCGCCGTGATCGGGCTCGACGACGCCACGGAAGAGTTCACCATGCTCTACGCCGATGCCCGCGGCGTGTACCGGGTGTATCGGATGACGTTCGCTGATGGCGTGTGGACGGTCTGGCGGAACGCACCCGGGTTCAACCAGCGCTTCACCGGCACCCTGAGCGCCGACGGCAACACTATGGACGGACAGTGGGAGATGTCGGAGGACGGTGTCACCTGGAACCTGGACTTCGAGCTGAGCTACGTCCGCGAACGCTGACCAGCCCGACCCGACGCGCTATCCGGCCTTGCGCGCGATGCCCGCCATCTGGGTTCGCTGGAATGGTGGCAGGTCCTCGAAGGCAGAAACGGGAGCCTGCGGGTCCTCCGGGAACCACCGCGCCAGGAACTCCAGGCCGGGCTCCACCAGCTCCATCCCGAGGAAGTGGTTGCGCAGCTCCTCGACCGGGCGGATCCAGCCGTTCCCGAGCGCCCGCATGCAGCCGGCCGCCAACGCGGCCTGCGCGGGGTCGCCGGTGTCCGGCCACGAGGTGATGAACAGGTAGCTGCCCCCGGGCAGCGCCTCCATCAGCTCGGCGATCAACCGGTTCGGCTGGTCCTCGTCGCTGAAGTGCATGAGCAGTCCCACGATCATCAGGGCGATCGGGCGATCGAAGTCGAGAAAACCGGTGACATCCGGGTTCCGAAGGATGCTCTGCGGATCGCGAAGGTCCGCGGTGACCACCGTCGTGGAGTCGTTGACGGCCAGCAACGCCCGACCGTGCGCCAGGACGATCGGATCATTGTCGACATAGGCCACCCGGGCCCTGGGATTGATCGTCTGGGCCGCTTCGTGGGTGTTCTGCTGGGTGGGCAGCCCACTGCCGACGTCCAGGAACTGGTCGATCTTGGCTGCCCGAGCCAGGTACTGCACGCCGCGGATCAGGGCGTGACGGTTGTCCCAGCCGCACTCGTGGGCCCATGGGACGTGCTCGGCGAAGATTTTGGCGGCCTCCCGGTCCACCGCGAAGTTGTCCTTGCCGCCGAGGATGGCGTCGTAGGTGCGGGCGATCGTCGGTTCGGTGGTCGAGAACGGCCAGCCACCGGCATCCTCGGAGACCGGGTCGTCGTGCTCGCCAGCACCGGTGGGGATCCCGGCTTTCATCGAGTCATCGGACATGAGCACTCCATCGCGAGATAGTGGCGGGGAAGTCAGGCGGCTCACCGACCCAGCAGAGTCCCATTCATTACCGCAGACCTTACTCGACGCCGGGGCGTCGGGGCGTCGGGAAGGGACAGCCTGATCCGCCAACCATGCCTATAGGTAAAAGTCGGACATTCCCGATGCGTAGTCGCCTCCCTACCTCACCTCACCAGGTGGTCCGGACCGGCGTGGGCTCGGTCGACGCCGTCCACGCCATGAACCGGTTGAACAGGTCCGGCGGTAGGACGTCGCGGGTGCCGGCATCAGCGGCGGCGGTCATCAGCAGGGTGCTCATGTAGACGGCCAGGCGGGTGGGATCGCCGGCGTAGTCGGACCGGAGCCGAAGCCGGGCGCCCGGACACGGCCACGGCTCACCGTCGGCCACGCAGGTCCACGCCGGCCGGACCGGCACGTGCTGGGTCATCAATGCTTCTCGAGGTCGGTTCACGAGCGCCGTCCTCCCCCTACCTACGGTTTGCGAGCGACGGCCGCGTAGAACCACCGGGAGCCGTCACCGTCAGAGCCGGCCGGGTCCTCGGCCCCCCATCGGCCGACATAGGTCACCATCGGGTCAGCGCGCTGGTACGGCGGCACGATCTCCAGGCCGTCGAAGAACCGATCGACGGCGGCCCTGGTCCGGAACGTCACCGGCGTCGCGGTCTGTTCATAGATCTCTAGCAGGGCCGCGGCGATCCGGTCGGCCTGGCCATCGCGGGTCAGCGCCGACAGCACCAGCCAGGAGCCGGCGGCGGCGCGCTGGAGGTAGCGCCGCACCACCCCCCACGGATCATCGGTGTCGAGCAGGAACTGCGTCACCGAGACCAGCAGCAGCCCCACCGGCTGGTCCGGGTCGATTAGGCGCTGCGTGTGCGGATGGCCGAGGACCTCGTCCGGCTCGCGGATGTCTGCATGGATCATGGCGGTGTCCGCCAGCCCGCTGAGGATCGTCAGCCCGCGGTCCACGACCCGCCGGTCGTTGTCGACGTAGACCACCCGACCATCGGCACCGGCGTCGGCGACCACCTCGTGGGTGTGCCGCTGCGTCGGCAGGCCGGCCCCGAGGTCGAGAAACTGGCGGACACCGTACCGCTCGGTCAGCCACCGCACCGCCCGCTGCAAGAACCCCCGGTTCGCCCACACTGCGTCGACGACCTCCGGGCAGAGGGCCATCAGCCGCTCCGCGGCAACCCGGTCAGCCGCGCCGTTGGCCGCGCCACCGAGGTGGTAGTCGTAGATGCCGGCCGCCGATGGCCGGCCTATGGCCGTCGCCTCGCTCATCCTGTTCCTCTGGGCTCGCGTGCGGACGACTTACACCTCGGAACGGGTGCACATGCTATATCCTGCCCCTTATACCGTGCAAGCGCAAGCGCAGATGCACGTGCAGTCACACTCGGAGGGTTCGATGGAACAGGCGTACAACGGCATGCCAGCGGCGTCCCTGTCGACGATCACCTGGTGCAAGAGCCGCCGGAGCAGCCCCAACGGCAACTGCGTTGAGCTGGCCAAGCTGCCAGACGGCGCGGGAGTAGCGATGCGGAACTCCCGCGACCCCGAGGGGCCCGCCCTGATCTACACCCGAGCGGAGATCGCCGCCTTCGTTCAGGGAGCGCGCGACGGAGAGTTCGACCACCTGCTCGGCTAGCGGTTCCGACATCGCCGGAGCCGGCTCGCGACCGGACGCGCCCAGCCCCGGTCTGACCGGTTACAACGTGTGGTTGTGGCATGCTTACCTGCGATACCATAGCCACCGCCTGGCTGAGTGGAGCACCCCGGAGGCCAGCACGTGACGACGGCACAACCCGATGGCGGGGCGACCGCCGGCCCGACGGTGCGCCGCATGTTGCTGGGTGCCCAGCTTCGCCGGCTCCGGGAAGCCAAGCGGGTCAGCCGCGAGGAGGCCGGGTGGGAGATCCGCGCCTCCGAGTCCAAGATCAGCCGGATCGAGCTGGGCCGGGTGGGCTTCAAGGAACGCGACGTCGCCGACCTGCTTACCCTCTACGGCGTGGTCGACGAGGAGCAGCGCGCCGCGCTGCTGAGCCTCGCCCGCGAGGCCAACACGCCGGGCTGGTGGCGCACCTACGGCGACCTGCTGCCGAGCTGGTTCCAGTCGTACCTCGGCCTGGAGGGTGCGGCGGCGTTGATCCGGACCTACGAGGTCCAGTTCGTCCCGGGTCTGCTGCAGACCCACGACTACGCCCGAGCCGTGGTCCTGCTCGCCCACGCAGGTGAGCGTACCAACGAGGTCGAACGCAGAGTTGAGCTGCGGATGGCCCGCCAGGAGCTGCTCACCCAGCTTGCACCGCCGCGGCTGTGGGCGGTGGTCGACGAGGCTGCGCTGCGCCGGCCGATCGGTGGTCCGCAGGTGATGCGAACCCAGCTCGGGCACCTTGCAGAAGTCACCAAGCTCCCCCACGTCAGGCTCCAGGTCGTCCCGTTCGACGCCGGCGGGCACGCGGGCGTCGGTGGAGCCTTCACCATGCTGCGCTTCGGCGACCCGGACCTGCCGGACGTGGTGTACGTCGAGCAGCTCACCAGCGCGCTGTACCTCGACAAGCGCGACGACGTGGACCAGTACGCCGCGGCGATGGAGCGGCTTTCGGTTCAGGCCAACCCGCCCGACGACACACCGGAAATCCTCGACCGGATCCTGCGGGACCTCGACAGAGCTTGACTTGGAGTGCGCTCCGGTGCTCTACGCTGTCGGAGTGGTCGATGATGATCTCTATCCACCGGAGCGGCTGGGGACCGGCCAGCGGGCCGCGGCGGCGGCCGGGCTGGACGCGCTGCTGGTCACGCCCGGCGCCGACCTACGCTACCTGACCGGCTACCAGGCCAAGGCCGGGGAACGGCTGACCTGCCTGGTGCTGCCCGCGACCGGGGAGCCGACGCTGATCGTGCCGCGGCTGGAGCGCCCGGCGGCCGAGAGCTCACCCGCCCCGCGTACCGGGGTCCGGATCGTCGACCACGCGGACGGCAGCGACCCGTACCCGCTGGTGGCGGCGGCGCTCGGCGGCGGGCTCCGGGCGGTCGGCCTGAGCAACCGGACCTGGGCCGAGCAGGTCCTCGGGCTGCGCGCGGCGCTGCCGGGGGTGGCGCAGCGGCTGGCGGGCGACGTGCTGCGCGGGCTGCGAATGCGCAAGTCGCCGGCGGAGGTGGCGGCGCTGCGGGAGGCGGGCACGGCGATCGACGCGGTGCACGCCCGGATGCCGGAGTGGCTGGCGCCCGGGCGCACCGAGCGACAGGTGGGCGCGGACATCGCCACCGGGATCCAGGCGGCCGGCAACGCGTTCACCGCGTTCGTCACGGTCGCCGCCGGTCCGAACGGGGCCAGCCCACACCACACCACATCGGACCGGGTGATCGAGCGGGGCGACCCGGTGGTGGTCGACATCGGCGGGGTCATGCCGTCCGGGTACTGCTCGGACTCGACCCGGACCTACGTGGTGGGCGGGCCGCCGCCGGTCGAGCTGGCCGAGGCGTACCAGGTGCTGGAGCGGGCGCAGCGGGAGGCGGTCGGGGCGGTCGCACCCGGGGTCCCCGCCGGTGCGGTGGATGCGGTCGCCCGGGACCTGCTGACCACGGCCGGGTACGGGCCGGCGTTCCTGCACCGGATCGGGCACGGCATCGGGCTGGACGGGCACGAGGACCCGTACCTGGTGACCGGCAGCAGGCAGGCGCTGGAGCCCGGGATGGTGTTCTCGGTGGAGCCAGGGGTCTACCTGGCCGGGCGGTACGGCGCCCGGATCGAGGACATCGTCGTCTGCACCGACGACGGGGCGGAACGGCTGAACCGGCGCCCCACCGAGCTGCTGGCCTGGTAACCCGCGGCCGGCGAGCCGCCGGAGCCGCCACCGGTGGCGGCTCCGGTGCTCCGGTGGCTCCGGTGGCGGCTCCGCGGTGACTTCTCTAGGCTGGATGGAACTATGCAAGGAGGGCAATGTCTATTCAGCGTAATCACCGCCTAGGCCGAGCCGCGCTGCTGTTCGGGCTGGTCGCGGTATTGGTGATCCCGACCGCTACCAGCGCCGGAGCTGGTGTCGGCGACGCTGGGGCCGCGGCCGACGCTGGCGCCGCTGGCCAGCGCCCGACCGCCGGGCCGGCGGTGTTCCCGACTACCATTCCGCTGCCCGACGGCTTCCAGCCGGAAGGCGTCGCCATCGGGGCGTTCCCGTTCGCGTTCTTCGGCTCGCTCGCCGACGGCGCGATCTACCGCGCCAACCTGATCACCGGCCACGGCAAGATCGTCAGCCCTGGGCCGGGTACGCCGTCGGTCGGGCTGGACCTCGACCGCCGCGGCCGGTTGTTCGTCGCCGGCGGCACCGCCGGTGACGCCCGGGTGGTCAGTACGCTCACCGGCAAGGTGCTGGCCAGCTACCCGCTCGGCGGCGGCTTCATCAACGATGTGGTCGTCACTCCGGATGCGGCGTGGCTCACCGACTCGCTCAACCCGGTGCTCTACCGGCTGCCGTTGGGTCGCCACGGCTCCCTGCCGGCCGAGGACGAGGCGGTCGCGGTGCCGTTGTCCGGCGACTTCGTGCCCACGCCTGGGTTCAACGCGAACGGGATCAGCCGGGCCCCGGACGGCACCGGGCTGCTGGTGGTGCAGACCAGCACCGGGCTGCTGTTCCGGGTCGACCCGGCCACCGGGGCGGCCACCGAGGTGGATCTTGGAGGCGAGACGCTCCCGGACGCGGACGGCATGCTGCTGCACGGGCGCACTCTGTATGTGGTGCAGAACCGGCTCAACCGGGTGGCGGTGGTGCGGCTCGACCACGCCGGCACGAGCGGGACGGTCACCGAACGGCTGACCGATCCGCGGTTCGATGTGCCGACGACGGTGGCCCGGTTCGGCGGGCGGCTGTACCTCCCCAACGCGCGCTTCACCACCCCGCCAACCCCCACCACCGAGTACGCGGCGGTGGCGATCCCCCGCACCTGACCGCCCGGACGCCTCACCGCCCGGCGCCGGCCACACCTGGTACCCTTGGTCGGCGCAGGCCCCCGTAGCTCAGGGGATAGAGCACCGCCCTCCGGAGGCGGGGGCGCAGGTTCGAATCCTGCCGGGGGCGCGTCGAACATGGGAAACGGTGTGGGGGGCCGGCGCGCGAGCGTCGGCCCCCTGCGCTGTGTGCACCTGGTCGTTATGCCCGTGGGTTGTCACAGCGATGGTTTGGGCGGCGTGCTGGAGCGTTTCGATCGTCTCTGACCGTAGGGTTGCGCGGAGGGTCAGCTTGTGGAGGTGCCGGTTGTAGCGCAGTTCGAGTTGGAAGGCGTCGTACAGCCGCCGTTGGTGTTCTTCCGGAAGCCGTCGTAGGTCGAGGTCCAAGGCTGGTAGCTGGTCGATCAGGTCGATGTTGGTGACGGGTGCGGCCTGGGTGGTCAGGGTGCCAAGCAGTTCGGTCTTGGTGCGGCGTTGGCTGGCGATCTGTACGAATCGCTGCTGCAGTCGAGTACGCCACTGCGTATCGAGGTCATCGTCGCCGGTGGGCGTGAAGGCATCCAGCTGCTGCCAGAGGTTGGCTTCGGCCTGTTGCAGCTTGGCGATCTGCCGGTGCAGCTCGGCTTGCTGGGCGTCGGTGAACCGCCCCGGGTTTTGTGCGCACCTCCCAAGTTGGGAAGGATGGCACGATGTCGATCAAGTACGACCCGGAGATGAGGGCGAGGGCGGTCCGCCTGTTCCAGGATCACGTGGCGGAGTACCCGTCGCGGTGGGCG
>WHTQ01000182.1 GCA_009377645.1 Micromonosporaceae bacterium
CAACGAGGATCGATCGTGGACTCACCATCCGAGCGGCCGCTCGACCCGCCAGGCACCCCGCCGGGCTGTGTCGGTAGGTGGGTGCATCGATGAGCGAGCCAAGCGGCACCGAAGGCCCGTACCTGCGGTCGGCCCCCAGGGCGTGTGGGAGAACCGCAACTCCCCGGCCGCGTACTTGAACGCGGACCGCTACGCCCAGACCGCGGTGCCCGACGGCGTGTCGGCCGACACCGATCCCGAATGGGTCAAGGCGGCCGACGATCCGGTGTACGCCTGGCACGACCACCGCATCCACTGGATGGCGGCCACCCTGCCGCCGCAGGTCAAAGCCGACCCGGCCGTGGAGACGGTCGTGCAGGACTGGACCGTCCCGTTCACCCTCGAGGGTCGCACGCTCGTGGTCACCGGCCAACTGCGATGGGTACCCCCGCCCACCTGGCCGCCCTGGCTCGTGGCCGCGCTCGCAGTTACCTCCGCGCCGTTGCCGGTGGCGCTGCGCCGGCCGGCGGGCGACGCCCGCCGCCGCGCATGGCTCCGCGCCGCCGCGGCGGCGATCGCGGCGATCGTGGTCATCGATGTCGTCCACACCGTCGATGACGTGTTCGCGGTCCCCGCCACGCTGACCCAGAACGTCGTGGCGTTCGCCCAGTCCGCCGCGTTCATCGCCATCGCCGCATTCGGCGCGGTGAGGGGCTGGCGCGGCGGTGACGCAGCAGCCGTCGCAGTCGGAGCCGGGGGCGGGGCGCTCGCCCTCGGGATCGGGCTGACCCACCTCGCCACGCTGACGTCCTCGCAGGTCGCCACGCTCCTGCCCGTGGTGTTCAGCCGCGTCGTGGTGGCGGCCAACCTGGCCGTGATCGCCTCCGCCGCCGCGGCGGCCTGGTTCGGCCGGGAACCACTGCCCGAGGCTCCCGCCACCTCCGGCGGCGGCCGCGCCCACCCGACCGGAGCTACGCCATGAGCCGAACCCTCGCCGTCGGGGCGGCCACTCTGGTCCTCCTCGCCACCCTCGCGGGTCCCGCGTCCGCACACGCCCGGCTCGTCTCCAGCGATCCGCCGGGTGGCGCCACCGTCGAGCAGGCGCCAGCTCAGGTCACGCTGGAGTTCAGCGAACGGATCGAGACCTCGTTCGCGGGGGTGCAGGTGTTCGGCTCCGCCAGCGAGCGGGTCGACGACGGGGACGCGCAGATCGCCGACACGCGCGTGCAGGTGCCACTCGCCCCGCTGGAGGAACCTGGCACCTACACGGTGGTGTTCCGGATCATCTCTGGCGACGGCCACCCGGTGGAATCCCGCTTCTCGTTCGACTACCAACCTCCACCTGCCCCGTCGCCGACCGCCACCGAACCCGCACCCCCTGCGACGGAGCCCACTCCCACCGCCAAGCCGACGGCCACACCGACCGAAACGGCGATCGAAACGGCGACCGAGGCCCCAGCGCCGGCCGGGTCCACGAGCCCTCCTCCGGCGCCGGCCGACGTCGACCTGGAGGACGCCGGGCCGGGCACCGCCGCCGGGCTGTGGGCGTCGCGGCTGGTCAACTACCTGGCGCTGACCGCCGTGGTCGGGCTGCTGCTCGCCGCCGCAGTGCTGCTCGTCGCCGGCGACAGGCTGTCGGACCGCCGGCGCCGCGCCGCCCGGCTGGCCGCCGGCGCCAGCGGACTGTGGGCGCTATCGGCGGTCGCCCTGTTCGGCTTCGGGCTGTCCACCGCGGCCGCCCGGCCGCTGTCCGATGCGCTCAGCGGCGACCTGCCCTCCCGGTTCGTCGCCACCCGGTTCGGCTACACCGCCCTGGCACAAGGCGGCGTCGCCCTCGCCGCCACAGCGCTGGCGATGCAGGCCCGCTCCCGCCGGGGGATGCTCGTCGCCTTGGCGGCCGCCGCCGTCGGCGGGTTCGCGCCCGCCTGGTGGGGCCACGCCGGCACCGCCCCCCTGCCAGCGGTCGCGCTCACCAGCGACTGGGCGCACGTGCTCGCCGTGACCGCCTGGGTGGGTGGGCTGGCCGC
>WHTQ01000172.1 GCA_009377645.1 Micromonosporaceae bacterium
CATCGGTGACCCGGCCGACCGGGTGGATCCGGATCCGCGGACCCCGAACCAGTCCACCCTGCTGTACTCGGTCGCCGACCCCCGCGGCGCCGAAACCGTCTTCGACTATTACGGGCCGGGCAGCTCGCTGGACCGCGGCAAACTGGCCGCGCGCACCGACCGGGCCGGCGCGGTCACCGGCTACACCTACGACTTCGTCAACCGCGTCACCACCGTCTCCGCGCCCGAAGGTCGCGACTGGACCTACGGGTACGACCCGTTCGGGCGGCCCACCCAGATCACCGACCCGGCGGGCCAGGTCACCGAGGCGGTGTGGACCGCCGACCATGCCGTGGCCAGGATCACCGAGCCGTCGGGGGCGATCACCCGGTTCGGCTACAACGCCAACGGCTACCTCACCGACCGGACCGACGCCGAGGACGGCCACACCCGCCTTGCCTACCGCAACCTGCCCGTCGACGAGGGCGACACCGCCGAGGGGTGGCCCGAGGGCCGCGACATCCCCCACATCAGTGACCTGGAGTCGCTGGTGGAGCCCAACGGCAACGACATCACCGTCGACGGGGACTGGACCTGGACCTTCGACCACGAGGCGGCCACCGGCAACCTTGACACGGTCACCGACCCCGAAGGGCACACCACCGCCCACACCTACGACATCCACGGCCAGCTTGCCGCCACCACCGATGCCAACGGCAACCAGACCGTCTACGCCGCCTACGATGCGTCCGGGTTGCCCACGCAGGTGGTCGACGCCGAAGGCGGGGTGAGCAGGTTGGCCTACGACGCCGACGGGCTCCTCCTATGGCAGCAGACACCGCTGCACGCCGGTGTTGCGGTGGAGGATGCGTCGTGGGCGCGGACCGAGTTCTTCTACGACAGCTTCGGGCGGCTGGGCGCGCAGTCGGCGCCCAAGGACGCGGCCCGTGAGCCCGGCGAGCTGATCTGGTCCGCGGCCGGCTACGACCCCAACGACAACCTGACCTCCCAGTCCGACGCGGCGTTCGGCCGCGAGTTCACCCCCGGACCCCAATGGCGGACCGACTTCGACGTCATGGACCGCCCGGTCCGGTCCACCTCACCCAACACTGAGACCGACCCCGACGGCGCCCGCGTCGAGACCGGCTACGACACCGCCGGCCGTCCCACCGTCGTGCGCTCACCGCAGGCTGTGCTCACCGGCGACACGCAGGGGTGGAGCACCTTCTACGACTACGACCCGCTGGACCGGGTGATCCGCACCTCCCGCTTCGAAGTCACCGCCAACCAGGCTGACCCGCAGGCGGTGCGCACCCATCAGTGTTATGACACCGCCGGCGACCTGGTCGCCGCCGTGGCCCCCAACGCCGATCTGGACACGGTCGACTGCGCTAACCCGCCGGCGGGTCACACCAGCACGTTCGCCTATGACCGGGCGCACCGGCCGGTGTCGGCCTCCGACCCCGACGGGCACACCACCAGCCAGGCCTACGACGCCAACGGCAACCTGGTGTCGGCCACCGACGCCGAGGGCGCGACCGCCAGCTACACCTACGACCAGCGGGGCCTGGTCACCCGCGTCGACTCGCCCTTCGACGGGAACCGGACGGTCACCGAGGTGTTCGGCTACGACGGTGCGGGCAACCGCATCCTGGCGGTGTCCCCCCGAGGGTTTGACGCCGCCGGCGGGACCGGCCCGTTCACCGACCATGTCACCCGACCGTCTATGACGGGCTGCACCGCCCGGTCCGCCTCGAGCTGCCCTCGGATGAGGCCGAACGGACCGCCGGGGACGGCCCCGCGTTTGTGCACCGTTTCTACGATGCGGGCGGGCGGGTGGTGGCGTCCTCCCAGCCCACCCTGACCGCCAACCCAGACCTCGTCGCCGACGACGAGCTGACCCGCATCGCCTACTTCGACCCCGGCTGGGTGCGCCGCTCCGACGACGCCGGCGACCCGCGGGTGGTCATCCGCTACGAGCACACCGCCCAGGGCTGGCAGACCGCCCGCACACCGGTCGACCCTGACACCGGCGAAGACGTCACCGACGAGGCCGCCTCCTGGGCCCATCTGCCCGACGGGCTGCTCGCCGAACGGGCCGATTTGGCCGGCAACAAGGCCACCTACACCTACGACCCCAACGGCAACCTCCTCGAAGCCTCCGACGGCACCAACCTGGTGCAGGGTGAGCCGATCCAGATCGCCGCGGCCTACGACAGCCTCAACCGGCCGACCCTGGCCCGCCACCGCGAAGCCGACACCGACACGCCCGGCGACGCGGGCTGGCAGGCGTCGGCCAGCACCTACGATGCCAACGGGAACGTGGTCGAGCGGGTCGACGACGCCGACTGGGACCCGACCACCGGTCAACC
>WHTQ01000123.1 GCA_009377645.1 Micromonosporaceae bacterium
AGTACTCCGAACCCTGGCAACGCCGAGCCCTGACCGCAGGATGGCGACCACCGGCCACCCTCTGATAGGCTCAACATCGCAGCGGCCACAATGGCCGGACTCAGGAACCGGGGTGTGCACCAAACCCGGGATGGCTCACGTCGCCGTTGACCTTGATCTCGTGGATGAGGGCTTCGAACATGGCCTTTCGCGTGTTCGGGGTTCCGTGGTTGAGGATGTCGTGGATGCGGTCGCGAACCTCGGCCAGGTCGGCTGGTGTCGGCTCGCTGCTGCTCGTCCTCTACAACCGGCGCGGTGTGCTCGCCTCGGTAGGTGTGGTCGGCGCGTTCCCGATGGCGACCCGAGTCGCGCTGTTCACCGAGCTGCAGCCACTGGTCACCAGTTTCGAGGGCCACCCGTGGGACTGGGCCGCGCACGAGCTGGGCGAGCGGACCCCCCGCAAGAACGAGGCAGCCGGTGGAACGCCGGCAAGGACCTGTCGTTCACGCCGCTGCGCCCGGAACGGGTGGTGGAGGTGCCGCACATACGACCAGCTCGAACGACCCGTCCGCTTCGATCTCGCCGAGGTCCTCACCAGCACCTGACCAGCGGCGGAGGGCGACGGTGGCGTGCGACCGGAGGTCGCACGCCACCGTCGCCCTCGGACTGGACCTACCGGCCGCCTAGCCGCCAGGCGCGGGTGATCTCCTGCTCGATACTGTTGCCGTCGACGTCCCGGACCTCGATCCGGATCGACAGGAACCCGGTCGTTTCGGCGGGGTCCTTGGAGTCCAGGAAGGCCCGGTAGTGGCCGTCGCCGAGCCCGACCACCGGCCGTTGCTGCCAGGTGTCGCCGTCGTCGTACGAGATCGCGACCGTTGCCCGGCCGAGGGCGGGCGCGTCCGCGCCGACCTGGTGCCGGACCTGCAGGTCGACCGTGGCCGGGCCGTTCCGGTCCCGCGGGTGCGGGGCGGTGTTGGTCAGGTCCAGCTCGGTGTCGTAGTCGACCAGCAGGAACGGCAGCACCTCAGTCTCGCCGGTCGGCGGCTGCGCCGAGCGCACCGTCCACGCGGTACGGGTGGCGGTGGAGGTGGGCCACCAGTCGGCCGTCCGCGCCGTGTCCACTTCGAACCGGTACGTGTGCGGCTCCGGGGCGAGGTTGCTGATGGTCACCCGCGGCCGCGAGGCCTGCCCGATCAGCCGCCCGTCCTGGTAGAACCGGAACCCGGCATCGTCGATCACGGAATCGAAGCTGCCGTAGTGCCCGTCGTTGTCCCACCACTCCGGCAGCACCACCCGCATCTGGCTGCCGGTGCGGACCACCGGCTCGCCCGGGTTCCGCGGCGGGAACGCCTCCAGCACGCTGGGCCGCATCGGTGCCTTGAACCACTCCCGCTGCTGGTGTTCCCCGGGCTGGTGGAAGGTGTCCCGCTCCAGGAGGTCGCCCCGCGTCGTGAACTGCGCCGACACGTTCTGCCGGAACAGGGTGTCGTCGGCGGTCACGTACTCGGTGCGCCGCACGCCTCCCGGTAGCTCGCTGTACTGGACCGCCGCGAAGGTCATGTACGGCCGCCACGCCGACCGGTACTCGCCCAGCAGCTGCCCCGGTTCACTGTAGAACGAGTTGTCCAATGTCGCCAGCTCGTCCGGCTCGACCCGGTAGTGCAGCTCGCCCGGGATCCGGCCGGGCTCGCTGAGGAACAGGTCGTACAGGTACGGCGAGAACGAGGTGCCGGCCACCCGTACCGTGACCTCCCCGTCGGCCAGCAGGTCCCGCAGCATCGCGCCCTCCTGGCCGGAGATCGCCATGGCCGGGATCCCGGCCGCGTCCCCCACCGAACCGGTGAAGAAGCCGGTGGCGTTGTTCATCACCAGCAGCGCGGCCGCACCGTGCGCCCGGGCGGTGGCTTCCTTGTCCGCCAGCGCCGGCCCGTCCCGCTCGGTCAGCACCGCCTTGCCGGTGACGTCGATGCCGTCGTAGTCGGACTCGGCACCGGGCCCGGCGAAGGCCAGCGGCAGCGCCAGATCGTCGTCCAGCGGGGGCGTGCCGCGCAGTGGCTGCGGGGCCAGCCCGGTGGCCACCGGCGCGACCACCTCGAGGGTCAGCGGGGGGTCCCCGAGCCGGGCGTTCGTGAGGAACTCGAACCCGCTTCCCACCGTGACCGGCCCGGTCTCCAGGGCGAAGGTGGGCATCCACTCACCGAGGTAGGTGGCGGTGATGCCGTGGGAGGTCTCGGCTTCGAAGTTGAAGATCACCCGGCTCTGGCCGAACGGGGCGGCGTCCGGGTGGGCCGGGGTGTCGAACGTTATCTCGTTCGCCTCCCGGGCATCCAGCGTCACCGAGGTGTCCTGTGTGACCTCCAGGGTGGGCACCCCGACGAACGCGCGATCCTGGCGGGTCACGTCGTTCCCATCCAGCGTGCCGATGCGGCCCATGACGAAGTACGGACCGGGCGGCACCCGGAAGCTGGCCACCCCGTCGTCGAACCCGATGCTGTTGGCCGAGAACACGAGCGGGTCCACCGCGTGGCGGACGTGTACGGAGCTGGAACGCCGGGCGGCCGGCCGGCCGTCGCGGGCGATCCCGTTGATCGTCACGTCGTACATCTCCTGCTCCAGGTGGAACCCGACCGGGGTACGCACCGCGCCGCCGGCACTGCCGGCGTCGGCAACCAGGTAGCCGCCGTAGCTGCCGGTCGCCAACCCGCGCGGGTCCAAGGTGACCGTGGCGGTGGCGGTGCCACCGGCCGGGACGGTCAGGGTGGTCGGGCTGGCCGACAGCGCCGCGGCCGGCACGGCGGTGCCGTCGCCGGCGGTGACCCCGAGCGTCAGGTCGAGGGTGACCTCGGCGTCGGTCCGGTTGGTGTAGGTCACCTGCTCCGAGACCGGCGCAGCCTGGTCGTGCGGATACCGGAAGAAGCCGAGGTTCAGCGGCGCCGGGGTCGCCCGCACCGGGGCATCCAGCGCTGCCGGGATGTCCGCCAGGCCACCACCCTGCTGGTAGACGCTCAGCTCCGGGTTCGGCGCCGCGGTGGTGACCAGGTCGGCCTTCAGCTCGGCGGCGCCCAGATCCGGGCTGCGCTGCAGCGCGATCGCCGCCGCGCCGGCCACGTGCGGGGTCGCCATCGAGGTGCCGTTCGCGGCCGTGTAGCGGTCGTCCACCGGGGTGCCCATGCTGGTCCCGGCGGCGCGCGGAGCCACGATCCCGACCCCGGGGGCGGTGATGTCCGGCTTGATCGCGAAGTCGCCGAGCCGCGGCCCGCGGCTGGAGAACGACGCCAGGTCACCGTTCTTGTCCACCGCGCCGACTGTGAGCGCGGCGTCGGCGGAGCCGGGCGTACCGATGCCGCCCGCACCCCGCGCGCCGTTGTTGGCCGCGGCGATCACGAACAGCGTGTCGTGCTGCTCGGTCAGCCGGTTCACCGCCTGCGCCGTGACGCCGGTGCCGTCGTCGCCGGTACGGCTGCCGATGCTGATGCTGACCACGTCGGCCTGGGCGGCGGCCCACTCCATCCCGGCGATCGTCGCCGAGTTCGGGCAGGTGCCGCTGGCGGTGCAGATCTTGCCGATCAGCAGGTCCGCGCCGGGTGCCACCCCGGTGTACCGGCCGTCGGACCCGTTCCCGGTGCCGGCGA
Organism: Micromonosporaceae bacterium; assembly: GCA_009377645.1. Lineage (GTDB taxonomy): Bacteria > Actinomycetota > Actinomycetes > Mycobacteriales > Micromonosporaceae > Natronosporangium. Next base: position 3,615 of record WHTQ01000123.1, read on the forward strand.
CCGTGCCAGCGACGTGGGTGCCGTGCCCGTGCCCGTCGCTGATGCCCGGTTCGCTGGTGAAGTTGCGCGTCCCGGCCACCTGGCCGGCCAGGTCCGGGTGGGTCTGGTCGATGCCGGTGTCGAGGACCGCCACCGTCACGCCGGCGCCGTCGTACCCGTCCGCCCACGCCTGCGGCGCACCGATCATCGGTACGCTCTCGTCCAGCGCGACCTCGGCGATCTCGTCCAGCCACACCTTCTCCGCGCCAGCCAGCGCTGCCAGGCTGCGCGCGGTGCCGGCCGCCGCGGCCGGGGCCACCGTCGACCACCAGTCACCGCCGGGCGCCACGGTGGCGGCGTACCCGTCGACGCTGGGCAGGCCGGCGGTCACCGACAGCCCGTCCGGTTGCGCTGCCGCGGCGCGCGCCGGTTCCCCGCCCGGTACGCCGGTGACGATCACCGGAACTCCGTCGGTGTAGCCGAACTCGGTCAGCTTGGTGAGGTTGAACAGCTCCCGGTCAAGCTGGTCCGGGATCAGCGGCGCGGCATCGGACGGCAGGACGTAGACGTCCTCGCCATCCTCGATAACCTCGAACTCGGGTGGCTGGCCGGCCCGGGGCGCGGGCTCGACAGCGGCGACCCACCGGTCCGACCCGGTCGGCGCCAGCCGCACCTGGTCCCCGGTGACCAGGGTGACCGATTCGCCGGCGGCGGCCGCCGGCAGCGAGGACAGCTCAACCACATCCGCAGCGCCGCCCGGGGCGGCCGCGGCCGGGCTGACCGCGGTCAGGGGCAGGACCAACGCAAGCGCCACCGGACAAGCCTTGCGGAGCAACCAGCGGGGTAACATCGGTGTCTCCTTCACGATCGGGGGTACGGGCAGCGGTAGCTGCGGGCTACCGGGCGGGCCGCGGTGGGACAGCCCGCTTGCCGCCTGGTGCCACCCTCACAATGCGCGGTGCGCGATCGCCCTAGCGAGCCGCCAAATTGCGTAATCTTTCCCCGGCCGCGTCATCGCGGCGCGACGCTGCGGCGGGAGGCTGCGCCGGGACGCTGCGGCGGGAGGACCGGGCGGCGCTACAGCGGGACGTAGTGCCGGCCGCCGTCCCGGCGATCGTCACCGGACGCCGGCTGGTCCTCCGGGCCGGGTGGATCCGGACTCGCCCCGGATGGTGGTAGGGACAGCGTCTCGGCTGCCGGCGGCGGCAGCTCGTCATCGGGCTCCGCTGCCTGCTCGGGCCGCACCTGCGGATCGTCGGACATACCCGTGAGAGTCGACCACTGCCCGGATGTTCGCGAGCGTGGAAATCACGCAGTAATCACCGGGGACGTCGCTGCTCGTGGTCGTCCGTGGACAGTGCGTTGGTTTCCGCCACCGCGGTGGCCAGCGCGGTGCGGGATCGCACGTCCAGCTTGCGCATCGCGTTCCGCAGGTGCTGGTCGACGGTGCGCGGTGACAGGAACACCGCCTCGCCCACCTCCTGGCTGGTCATACCCTTGCTGACCAGCCGGACCACCTCCAGCTCCCGCGGCGAGAGCTGGTCACCGTAGCCGCGCCGGCCGCCCCGCCAGGTCCGGGCAACCGTGACCCCGTGCTGGCGCAGTCGCTGCGCGAGCCGGTCCGCATCCCAGCGGGCTCCCAGCTCCGAGAGCCGCTGCTGCGCGTCGGCCAGCACGGTCAGCGCCGGATCGGTTCGCCCGGCCGCCAGCAGGCAGCACCCCTGCCGTTCGAGGGTGAGCAGCTGGTCGTACGGGCGAGGTAACGCCGCCCAGGCGGCGGCGGCCGCGACGAACCGCTCGGCCGCCGCGGCCGGATCGCCGCGGGCCCCGGCCAGGATCGCCCGGCAGGTGTCCAGCGCGGCTGCCGGCGCCGGCGCGGCCCGGTCCGCCAGTCCCGCGGCGAACTGGCTGACCAGCTGCTCCGCGTCGCCCAGCCGCCCGCCGGCCACCAGCGCATCCAGCCGCACCGGGGCGATGTCGGTGGCCCACAGCCACACGTCCTTCCGCGTGATCATCTCGATCGCCGGCGTGGTCACCTGCAGCGCCTCGTCGACCGCACCGTCGGCCAGGCACAGCCGGCCCAGCGCCGCCGGCACGGCCAGCTCCTCGGCCTGCACATGATTGAGGCGGGCGTACTCGCTCGCCACCGCCCGCAGCTGGCGCTCCGCCCTCGCCCGGGCGCCCGCCGCGAGATCCAGCAGGCCCATCAGCTGGCGTGCGCGCAGTTTCTCCAGCGGCTCGCTCTCCTCGGCCGCGGCGACGTCCGCGGCGGCCGTCGCGAGATCCCGCCACTGGCCGGTGTACCAGTCGAGGTAGTTCCGGACCAACCGGGCCTTGCTCACGCGTCGCTGGTAGCCGGACGACTCGACGTACCCGACCACCGCGTCCACCTGCCGGCGGGTCTCGTCGTACCGACCCCACGGAAGCGTGGCCTCGGCCACGTTCAATCGTCGCTTGTTGAGGATCCGCAGCTCCCGCGCCCCCGACGCGACCTGCGGAAGCTCCCGTGCGGCGGTCCAGCCGGCCTCGTCTCCCAGAAGTAACAGTCCGGTCGCGCGGGCCCACGCGACGGCCTGCTGGTCGGCCGGGGACCCGGAGCGCTCGGCCAGCTCGGTCGCCCGGCTCAGCCACCACCGGTGCCGGGCGGCCGGCCAGTCCGGCACCACCGCCATCGCGATGTTGTTCATCGCGTGGATCGCGAGATTCGGACGATCTCCGAGGTCGGGGATCGCCGCCTCCATCTGTTCGGCTGCCGCGAGTCCTTCCCCGACTGTCCACAACATCCGCGCCAGGTGCAGCCGGAACTCGCCCCGCTCTGGCTGCCGGAGACCGTCGGTGTCGAGCACGGCCCGCAGCGCATCCGCGACCCGGTACGCGAGATCGCCGAGCGCGGCCGCACCGAAGAACGCGGCGTCGAACAGCTTGCGCACCAGCCGGACCCGCCGGCCGAACGGATGCTCGATCTGGTCCAGGAGGTCGAGCAGGGTAACCACCGCGGTGCGGTCGTCACCGGCCTCCCACGCCAGATCCGCGGCGGCCTCCGCGTACCGGCACCACTGCTCCAGGTCACCGGCCTCGCGGAAGTGCCCGGCCAGCCGGACCACTGGTGGCGGGTCGAGCCGCTCCAGCACCTGCGCGGTGCGCTGGTGCAGCCGGCGGCGGTCGGAGACCGGGATCGCCCCGCTGACCGCCTGGGCGTCGAACACGTGCCGGATCGCGAACCGGCCCGGGCTGGTCTCCTGCAACAGCCCCGAGGCGAGCGCCGCCGCCAGGCCGGCCCGACCGGTGGCCTCGGCCAGCCCACCCACCGCTGCCAGGGTCGGCTCGTCGACCGGTTCGGCCACCACGGCGGCCACCTCCAGCACCTGCCTGGCCGGCGGTGTCAACCGGGCCAGCCGCTCCAGCACCGAGTCCCGCAGCGTGGGCGGCACCTGCAGCTCGGCCAGGACCCGGCGGGTCCAGATGCCGTCACGGTGGGCGATGTCGTCCCGGTCGCGCAGCAGCCGCACCGTCTCCTCGATCGCCAGTGGCACACCGTCGGTGCGCTCGTACATGAACCCCGCGAACTCCTCCGACACGCCCTGGGCGCCGAGCAGCTCGCCCACCATTCGCTGGCTCTGCGCCCGGCTCAGTGGGCCCAGCTCGACCCGCGCCTGGCTCATCCCCGGCACCGGCCGGGAGGTCAACCGCAGCAGCAGCGACTCCTCCGGAACATCGGTCGGCCGGTACGTCACCACGACCGACAGACCCGGGTCGCCCACCGCGCTCAGGGTGAGCAGCCACTCCAACGTGGACACATCAGCCCAGTGGGCATCCTCGATGACCAGGAGGTCGACCCCGAGCCGCTCGACCAGCTCAGTCAGGGCGCGCAGCAACCGGTGCCGGGTCCCGACCGGATCGTCCAACCCTTCCAGCGCGGGCGGCAGCTGACCGGCCCACTCCGGGAACAACGGCCGCAACGCCCCACCCAACGGGCTCAACCCCAGATCCCCGACCCGCGGGCGCAGCCGCCGCAACCCATCAACTACCGCCCCCAACGGGAACGGCTCCTTGACCGGCGGGCACCCGGCGATCGGCACCGTCCGGTCCCGCAGCGCCGGCGAGCCCAGCGCCTCCCGGACCAGCCGGGTCTTGCCGATGCCGGCTTCCCCTTCGATCAGCACCAGCGCCGGTGGGTCCGCCAATGCCCGCAGCACCGCACCGAGCTCATCGTCGCGACCGACGAACGCCGGCCCCGCCGCGGTGGTCGGGCCGAGCGTGCCGGTCGCCGGGGCCGCGGCTTCCGGGGCCGCGGGACCTGAGGCCGCGGGATGTCGTCCGGATGGAACTGGCACACCGACCTCCCGACCCAGGCTCGCCGCGGCGCCCACGATCAGAACCGGCGCATCCCCGGCGGGGCTCCAGCCGTGCCGACACGATGTCATGTAACCCCACCGGTGTCAACCGGTTGATCAAGGCGTTGACCAGGCTAAACCAGGTCGAGATCGGGTGGCCGGGCGGCTCATCCCGCCGGCTCCGGGTCGTGGCCGATCCACCAGCGCGACCGTACGCCCAGCTTCCGCTTGACGTAGTCCGGGCCGTACGCCTCCGGCTCCCTTATCCGTAGCACTGGGCAGAACCGCCCGGTCGCCCAGCCGGAACCCCGCCCGACCGGCGACAATGGGCCGGTTCGCGCACTAGGGTGTCAGCGGCCGCCGGAGACCCCAGTCGCGCCGCACGCCGCACAAATGTGGATCACGGACGGCAGGGTTGATCACACGCGAAGCCCAGCCGCTGGGCGGCGGCCGCGACCCACTCGTACGCGCCGATCGCCCGGGCCGCCGCCAGGTCGAAGCGCCAGGCGTCGAAGTGGCGCCGTGCCTGGCGCGCCGCCTGGTCGGCGGCGGTGATCAGGTGCCGTACCCGGTCCGCCTCCGGGTGGTCGCGCACCTGCCCGGCCAGCTCGTTGGCGCGGTTCAGGTAGCCGGCGGTCTCCCAGCGTGCCAGGCTGTCCCGTTCGAACTGGCTGAACTCCAGCGGCGCCTGCAGGCCGGCCACCCCCCGCCTCGCGGTCGCCATGAGCGAGTGCACCTGGACGGCCAGTGCGGTGAACAGCAGGTCGTCGCCGGGCCCGTAGAGGCGCTTATCGACCGGGTCCCACCCGTCGTAGGGATGGAAAAGCCCAAAGTAGTGCCCCAGCTCGTGGGCGGTCAGGCCGGTGTGCCCGGCGATGCCGACGGTCTGCTGGCCGTGGGGGGTGCTGACCGCCAGCGCGAAGCTCTGGGAAGCCGTCGGGTCGTGCCAGTCCCGCTCCACGAACCCGAACAGGCGCCGGTCACCGAGGAACTCGAGCAACTCCTCGCGGGGCTCGAAGATCGCGGCGGGCGCCAGGTGGTCGGCCGGCCCGGCCGGAGCGAAATACCGGTCATGGTGCTCCTCGAAGAAGCAGAACAGCTGCGCCTGCGGTACCCCGATCGGCTCCCAGCACCCCGGATCGTCCGGAGGCCCGGGCTCGCGCGCGTCCTCGAGGATGATTTCGAGGGAACGCCGCGCGCCGGCGTCGATCGGGTCACTGCCGGCGACCTGGATCCGCCAGTCGTGGTAGGGCTGCAGGGCGGCGAATGCCGCCACGATCGCGTCCGGCGCGACCCGGTCGATCGCGTCGCCCCCGGGCAGGTCCTGGAACACATGCAGGCTGATCACCTTCGCCCCGCCCGGCCCGGGCGCGGTGACCATCGGGTCGAACGACATCGACGGGGTGAAGAGCTGGTTGACCCCCACGTAGCGCACGATCAGCCCGAGGTCGCCGCCGAGGGCGGCCGGGTCCCGGAACCCGTCCGGGTGGTACTCCCAGGACGGTGGCATCCGGTAGTCCGGGACACCGTTTCCGTCGAGGTCCTCGTCGTCGACATTCCACCCGCCGCCCACCTCCACCGGCCCGGCGGACTGGTCGTAGAACCAGGTACGGTCGGCACCGCCCCAGGCGTTGACGTCGCGTACCTCGAACGGCTGCCCGCTGTCGGGATCGTCGTCGTGGATCGTGTAGACGTGGAACTGGAAGTCGGGCCGCCCGTACCAGTCCACAAAGAAGAGCGTGTACGAGTCGCGGGCGAGCCCCAGCGCGGCCCGACCCTGGGTGGCCAGCCACCGGTCCGCCCGCCGGGCGTCGATGTGGAGCACCTGCTCGGGCAGGTCCAGCCGGTTGCGTTGCTGGTCTTGATAGGCCTGTTGCGCCACGGTGCGGCCGCCGGGCTCACCGATCCGGCCGAGGAACCGGAAGTACCGCTCCGCGAGCGGTGCGCTCGCGTCGATGAGGCGGTAGTCAAGCTGGTAATCCAGCCCTGGTGGGCGGTAGTCGAAGCCGAGCAGCTCATGGGTCGGGAGGACCGGCCGGAACGTCGCCGGCAGGTCGGCCGCCACCTCGGTGTGGTCGACCGGCGTACCGCCGATGAAGACCACGTTTACCGGGATCTCCTGAGTGAGGGTGATCTGCTCGCCGGGCTGCAGACCGGGAGGCTGCGCCGATGCGGCGGCCGCGGGGGAGGCGACGAGTCCGGCCATGACCAGGCCGGCGAGCGCCACCACGATCGTGCATGCTCTCGTCCGGGGGTACCTCATCATGTTGACCTGACGCGCGAGCGCACCGGTCTGGTTGTACGGGGTGCCGCGCCCGCGGGGTGCCGGGCCGCCCCGACCCGTCCGGCAGACGGCGCCGTGCCGCCGATGCTGATGCGACCGTCAGGAGGCCGCCGGGACACGTTTCCGCACCGGCGCGACGGCCACAACTGGCCCCCTGAACTGCGGAAACGTGGTTCGGATTCTGCCACGTTCGGTCCACGCGAAACGCGTACCCAAACGCAACCGCAGCGCTGAGAAGTCGCAGGTCAGGAGCGCCTTGCGGATGGGCGCGGGGTTCCGGTCTCTGGCAGGTGCGGGGCCTCGACTCGCCGGGTGGTTGGGGCGGCAGCGACGACATGGGTATGGCGTGCTCACCCGCCCGGACATACCCCCGGCCTTGCCGTACCCTTCCGGCGACGTGGCGAGCCGAGTCCGCCCGACGCTCGCTGATCTTGCGATGTGGGGCCGCCGGTCGCGAACTCGCGATGCTGGGAGCGGCCGCTGTTCGTCAGGGAACCGCCACCACGGGTGTGGGGCCGAGGACGCGTCCAGGGCCGGGACGGAGACAGCAAAGATCATCTCACCGAACGCACGACTTCGCCGATGTGAGTACGCTTCACTATTCGTGCTCACGCGGAGGATGTGCCATCGTGGGTAAACATTCACAGGTGAGTGACCACATCTGACGTGGTGTTGATCGTCTCCGGCGATGGGACCGCCGAAGGCGGCCGGGGGACAGTACTGTCCGTCGTTCTGGCACTCCTCGATGGCCGATCTGCCGACTAGTTCAGGCCCCTCAGTTGACGTGAGGAGCCGCCGCTCGGGTTGCGAGCCACCGATGTGTCACTCACAATTAGCATTCAGGAGGTGACAGCTTGGGCTTCTACGTACGTACGAGCGTAAAGGCGGGGCCCTTCCGTTTCAACCTCAGCAGGTCCGGTGTTGGCGTGAGCGCTGGCATCCCCGGGTTCCGGGTCGGCACGGGCCCCCGTGGCAACTATGTTCGGATCGGCAGCCAAGGCATCTACTATCGTGCGACCTCGCCGCGTGCCGCATCGGCCCCCCAACCACGTCCGACATTTCCGCCGCCGGGTCACCACCCCAGCGACGTCGTGATGCAGGACGTGACGGGCGTGACCTCGATGTCGCTCGAGTCAACCGGCGGTGACGATGTCATTGGCCAGCTGAATGTAGCGGCGTCACGGCAGGGCTGGGGGTGGCCCGCCACGATCATCGTATTCGTCGCCGGCCTGTTCATCATGCCGTATGGCCTCATTTTGTGGGTTCTCGCTGTCCCAGTATGCTGGTGGCTTTTTCTCCGTGACAAGGCACGCCGCACCGTCGTTCTCTTCTACGATGTCACCGATGCGGCTGCAACATGGTTCGACGGGCTCGTCACCAACTGGCGCTGGCTGACCGAGTCACAGAAGCTCTGGAGAGTCGTGGAGTCCGGTCGAGTTGAGACGACATATCAGCACAAGACCAACGCCGGCGCCAGCAACCTGGTGAACCGCATCCCTGCTGCTGTGAGCTACAATCCTCCGAGGCATCTCGCCACCAACGTTACGGTCCCTTCCATAACGGCTGGTAAGTCGAGCCTCTATTTCCTTGCCGACCGCCTCCTGGTGCGTGACGGCAAACACTACAGCGACGTCAGCTACGACAACCTCAAGAGTGAAGGATCACGCGGTCGTTTCATCGAGGGGCCTGGACAGATACCAACCGATGCCGCCCAGGTGGATCGGACATGGCAGTACGTTAATGTCAAGGGTGGGCCTGATCGGCGCTACTCCAGCAACCCCATGCTGCCGATCATGCTCTATGGCAACATCGACCTCACCAGCCCACAAGGACTCAGTTGGCGCGTCCAAGTATCGCGAGCGGAAGCGGCGCCTGCTATAGCTCAAACCCTAGGCGCAGCACCCACCACCCGTACGACGTGATGATCGACCATACCTTCCAGCATCCCGCTAGCTGCTATGCGCTGAAATGGGCGAAGTCGCGCCCACGCCGCGCATGGGCTCGCTGAAAAACCCCGCGTTTAGCGTCTGTCAAAATGGCTCTTCACCGAGAAGCGGGGAGTCTGTTGCGACACGCCGAGCGGTTGACGGCTGAGTAGAGGGCTGGGGCCTTCATGATCCAAAGCGACCAAGCTACGGATCTCAGGAGGCCCCAGTGGGTGTTGACGCTACCAGCCGTACGACGCAGATCGTGTTGGACTTGCCAGGGTTCGTGGTGCTCGCCGCCGGTGAGTACGGTGGCGAGCTGGAGCTGCTGGTCGAGACCACCACCACTGTTGTCCATTGTCACCAGTGTGGCGGTCGGGCGCAGGTGCATGA
>WHTQ01000155.1 GCA_009377645.1 Micromonosporaceae bacterium
GGCCTCCTGACCTCGGATGCGTTGTGTGGTAACTCGCATCCTTCCAGGCAGGAGGCCACCCTCAGCACCCGGTCAGGGACACCTAGGACAGTCCAGCGACGACAGGCCGAAGATCAACTAACTTTGCAATCGGGCTGGACCCAGAACGAGGATGCCGGGGTCGGGGTGCGAGCGCTGGTCGGCTCCTCGTGGGGGTTCTTCGCGGTGCCGGAGCTGTCCACCGCCGGGGCCCGGACCGCCGGCCACCGGGCCACCGAGATCGCACAGGCCAGCACCGCGGTGCCCGGGCCGGCCGCCGACCTCGTACCGGTCCAGGCCGTGGTCGGGTCCTGGGCCTCGCCGTGCGAGGTCGACCCGCTGTCGGTGCCGCTGGCCGACAAGGGCGACCTGCTGGTACGCGCCACCGCGACGATGCGCGCGCACGGAGCCGACCAGGCCGAGGGCGAGTACCAGATCTGGGACACTCGCAAGTGGCTGGTCTCCAGCGAGGGGCACCGGGTCGACCAGCACATCCGGGAGTGTGGCGGCGGGATCGCCGCCACCGCGATCGGGGACGGGGAGACCCAGCGCCGCTCCTACCCCTCCAACCGTGGGCAGTACGGCACCCGCGGGTGGGAGCTGGTCACCGGGCTGGACCTGGCCGCGCACGCCGCCCGGATCGCCGAGGAGGCGCGGGCGCTGCTGACCGCACCGGCCTGCCCGGCCGGTGAGACCACCCTGATCCTCGGCGACGAGCAGCTCGCGCTGCAGATCCACGAGTCGGTCGGGCACGCGATCGAGCTGGACCGGATCCTCGGCTGGGAGGCGGCCTTCGCCGGCACCTCCTGGCTGGACCTGCGCCAGCTCGGCAGCCTGCGGTACGGCTCGGAGCTGATGAACATCACCATCGACCCGACCATCCCGGGGGCGCTCGGCTCGTTCGGCTACGACGACGAGGGCACCCCGGCCAGCCGGCGGCACGCGGTCAAGGACGGCCGCTGGGTCGGGGTGCTCGCCGGCCGCGACTCGGCCGCGGTCGCCGGGCTGGACTACGGCGGTGCGGTCCGGGCCGAGCGCTGGTCCCGGCTGCCGATGGTGCGGATGACCAACGTCGGGCTGGAGCCGGGGCCGCACACGCTGGACGAGATCATCGCCGCCACCGACGACGGGATCCTGATGGACTTCAACCGGTCCTGGTCGATCGACGACCGGCGGCTGAACTTCCAGTTCGGCTGCGAGATCGGCTGGGAGATCAAGAACGGCAAGCGCGGCCGGATGCTGCGCAACCCGACCTACACCGGGATCGGCCCGACGTTCTGGCGCTCGATGGACATGCTCTCCAGCGAGTCCGTCCCGTGGGGCACCCCGAACTGCGGCAAGGGGCAGCCGATGCAGTTCGGCCACACCGGCCACCCGGCCGCCCCGGCCCGGTTCACCAACGTGAGAGTAGGAGTACGCGGGTGAGCGTCGAACTGGACCTGGCCGGCCGGGTGCTGGAGCTGGTCCGCGCGGCCGCCGGCGCCGGCGCGGAGGCCGCGGTGTCGGTGGAGCGGCGAGCCCTGGCGCTGACCCGGTTCGCCAACTCGTACATCCACCAGAACCTCGCCGAGGACGCCACCACGATCGGGCTGCGGCTGCACGCCGGCGGCCGCACCGTCACCGGCTCCAGCAGCATCACCTCGGCGGACGGCCTGGCCGACCTGGTGAACCGGACCGTCGAGGCGGTCCGGCACGCCCCGGCCGACCCGGGCTGGCCCGGCCTGGCCCCGCCCGCTCCGCTGGCCGGGGAGCCAAGCTTCGACGAGGCCACCGCAGCGGCGCCGGCGGATGCCCGGGCCGAGCGGGTACGCGGGTTCGTGGCCGCCGCCGGCGGGCTGGAAACCGCCGGCTACTGCCGGACCGGGTCCTGGTCGGGCGCGTTCGCCAACTCGGCCGGCCACACGGTCAGCGAGCGCACCAGCGAGGCGGCGATGGACGGGATCGCCCGCCGGGACGGCGCCGACGGAGTGGCCCGGCTGGCCTCGGCGCGGTTGACTGATTTGTCCGGCGCCGAGCTGGGCAACCGGGCCGCCGCCAAGGCGCGGGCCGGTGTGGACCCGGTGGAGCTGCCGCCCGGCCGGTACCAGGTGGTGCTGGAGCCGGCCGCCGTCGCGGACCTGCTGGCGATGCTGGCCGCGTTCGGGTTCAGCGGTCGGGCACAGGCCGAGAAGCGCACCTTCGCCGAGCTCGGCGCGGCGCAGTTCGACCGGTCGGTGACGCTGGACGACGACCCGTTCCGGCCAGGCTCCCCCGGGCACGCGTACGACCTGGACGGTACGGTCCGGCGGCGGCTGACGCTGGTCGACGCCGGGGTGACTTCCGCGCTGCCGCACGACCGGCGGACCGCCGCGCAGGTCGGCACCGATTCGACCGGTCACGGCGTACGGTTCTTCGGAGCCCTCGACGCGCTCCCCGGCAACCTCCGGCTCGTACCCGCCGACGGCGATCCGGCCGGGCAGGCTCCCGACCTGATGGTCCCGGCTGCGGCACCGCTGCTCGCCGGGGTCGACCGGGGCCTGCTGGTGTCGGACTTCTGGTACACCCGGGTGCTGGACCCGAAGACCCTTGTGGTCACCGGCCTGACCCGCAACGGCGTCTGGCTGATCGAGGGTGGCGAGATCACCCGGCCGGTGCAGAACCTCCGGTTCACCCAGTCCTACCCGCAGGCGCTCGGCCCGGGTGCGGTCACCGGGATCGGGTCGGTCGCCGACCTGCTGCCGGCCGGCCTGCTCCCAGCCTGGCCGAGCGTCCCGCCGGTGCACCTGGCTTCCTGGCAGTTCACCGGCGGCGCCTCCGGCTAGCCACCCGTCGCGTCAGCAAGCTGAGCCAGCCGTTCCCGCACCTCCTCCGCCTCCGGCATCCCCAGCTCGGCGTAGATGGCGAGGGCTTGCTCGTAGTGCGCGCGGGCACGGACCGGCTCACCGGTAGCGTGATGCGCTCGCCCCAAGCCAGCAGACCCGCGGGCTTGTTGGTCGCGAGCTCCGGTACTTTTTGCAGTGCTCAGAGCGGAAGTGTGGTGGCTGACAGCATCGGCAAGCCGTCCGGCGGCGAGGGCGGCCTCACCCAGACCGTTGAGCGCAAACGCCTCGCCGGCCCGGTCTCCGATTTGGAGGTATATGACAAGCGCCCGTTCGAGATGTTCGATCGCTTGGTCCGGCTGTTCGAGTCTAAGATGAACTATACCGAGACTCTTCAGCACAACAGCTTCGCCTTGCACATTCCCGAGCTCTTGGAGTAGATCTAAGGCTCGCCGATGGTAGTCGGCGGCCGCACTATAACAACCCGACCGCTCTTCGACGTCGCCGAGATTGGTGAGCGCGGCGGCTTCACCAGTACGATTGCCGAGCTTCCGGTAAAGATCTAAGGCCTGCTGGAGGTAGTCAGCAGCCGCCCTAAGGCGGCCCAGCCGCACTTCAACGATACTTACGTTGGTCAGCGCGTTCGCCTCTCCTGCAGAGTCATTGGCCCGCCGAAAGAGGGCAAGCGCCCGCTCATGGCTGTTAACGGCCGATCTGTATCGGCCCAAGCATCGCTCCGCAATGCCGAGGCCGTTGAGCGCCATTGCCTCGCCACTCTGGTCACCAGTCCGCTGGAACCAGAGCAGCGCCTGCCGATGGTGCTCGATCGCCAGTCCGTAACGACCGACCCGCCCGTGAACGGATCCAAGTAGGCGATGGGCGTGAGCCTGACCTGTCCGGTCGCCAGTCTGCTCGGCTGCCTGACGGGCGCAACTGTGAATGGCTAGCCCCTCATCGTAGTGACCGCCGTCAAGGTAGCGATACAAGGTACTTGAGAGCCGGATGGCATTGGTGGGCAGGCTGTGGGCTGTTGTCCGTGCCGCCGCGACCAGGTTTGGCAGTTCGGCGTCAAGCCAAGCCCGGGCACCACGTGTGCCTGCCATCGCCAGAGTGTTTATGGCATATGGAGGGATGCGCGGACGGCGATGGGCTTCGGATGGATAGAGGGTGTCCATGGCGGCGGCTGCGGTGGCGAGGTAGCAGTCGAACAGCCGGTGAGGGCCGCCTGGCGGTCGGTGTCCGAGTCCTCCTCGGTCACAAGCTGGATGGCGTAGATACGGAGCAGGTCGTGCATCGCGTACCTGGCTGGGGCGGTGGTGTGGATTAGGTGCGCGCGGACGAGCTGCTCCAGCTCCCGGCCGGCCTGCTCCAGGGTGGTGTCAGCCAGCGCGGCGGCGGCGTACGGGTCGAAGTCCGGGCCGGGGTGCAGACCCAGCAGCCGGAAAGTGCGGGCCGTCTCCGGTGACAGGCGCCGGATCGACCAGGAGAACACCACCCGCACCGCGGCGTGCGGGTCGCCGCCGGCGTCCAGCAGCTCCAGCCGCCGCTGCCGATCAGACAGCTCGGCCACCAGCTCTGCCAGCGGCACCGCCGGGCGGGAGGCCGCCAGCTCCGCGGCTACCCGCAGGGCCAGCGGCAGCCGGGCACACTGGTCGACCAGAGTGAGCGCGGCCTCCGGCTCGGCATCCACCCGCTCCCCGACCAGCCGCCGTAGCAATGCGACCGCGTCTCTCGGCGGCAGAAGGTCGAGATCGAGCCGATGGGCGCCGTCCACTGCGACCAGTCCGGCCAGGCTGTCTCGGCTGGTCACCGCGACCAGGCACTTGCCGGTGCCGGGCAGAAGCGGCCGGACCTGCTCCACGGTGGCGGCGTTGTCCAGCACGACCAGCATCCGCCGCCCGGCGACCTCGCTGCGGTAGCGGGCGGCCCGGTCCTCCAACTCGAGTGGAACGTCTGGACCGGCCACCCCCAGACCGGTCAGGAACCGGGCGAGCGCATCGGCCGGAGCCACCGGCTGGTCGGGATCGTACCCGCGCAGGTTCACGTACAGCTGACCGTCCGGAAACCGGTCGCGCACCCGGTGTGCCCAGTGCACCGCCAGCGCGGTCTTCCCGA